>CALBMW010000668.1 GCA_937896275.1 uncultured Myxococcales bacterium | reverse complement strand
GGGCACGGTGCTCGGTCCGCTTCGTCGCGAAGATCCCCGGATCAGCCCACCAGGCCGGGCAGCGGGCCGCCCGAGCAGAAGCGGGCGTCGCCGAAGGTGGACTGCTCGATGCCGAGCAGATGCAGGACGCTCACGAGCAGGTCGTTGTGGGGCTTGCCGTCGTAGCGCAGGTAGCGTCCCGTGCGCAGCCTGCCACCCGCGCGGCCGGCGAGCACGAAGGGGATGTCCTTCAGGCTGTGGCTGTTGCCACGGCCGATCTCCATGCCCCAAAGGACCAGGGTGTTGTCGAGCAGGGTGCCGTCGCCCTCGGGCACGGCGGCCAGGCCGTCGAGCAGGTAGGCGAGCTGCTCCGCGTACCACACCAACATCGCCTCCCACTCGGCCTGCTGATCGACGCTGCTGTCGCCGGCGTGGCTCAGGGAGTGGCCCTGGTGCTCGTCCAGTCCCATGAAGGTGAAGCGCAGGGCGTTGACCGAGGTGCTGCACTGCAGGCTCGCGATGCGCGTCACGTCGCAGGCCAGCGCGTGGACCGTGAGGTCGATCTGCGCGCGCACCAGGGGGCCAAACTCCACCTCGCTCATCACGTCGGCGCGCTCGATGGGGAGCGTGGGGTTGCACAGCTCGGGGCGGGCGACGACGGCGCCGAGGCGGCGCTCGAGATCGCGCAGGGCGTCGGCGTGCTGGTCGTACTTCAGGCGGTCCTCGGCGGTGACCTTGGCGCGGAGGGCGGCGAAGTCGGCCTGCACCACGTCGAGCACCGACTGCCGGCGCGTGAGCAGGCGACGGGTCGCGGCGGGGTCCTGCGGGCCGAGGCCCGAGAACAGGCGGTGGAAGGCCTCGGTGGGATCGTTGAGCGGGGCCACCGGCTGCTCGCGGCCGCGGTAGATCATGCGCCCGCGGGGCACCGCCTCGAGCGCGCGGGCGCCCAACTCGAGGGTGGTCAGCGCCGTCGGGGGCCGCAGGACGCGCGCCGCGTGTTGATCCACCGAGGGACCGCCCGCCCAGCCCGCCGCGCGCCCGTCGCCGCCGACGAAGTCGCCCTCGGTGATGACCTCTCCGGTGAGCAGCGATGCCATGCCGCGCTGGTGGGGGCCGCCCGGGCCCTCCTCGGCGACCGCGTTGTCGACGCCGTCGACGAGCACGAGGCGGTCGCGGTGACGCATCAACGGCGCCAGCAGGCGGCCCGACGTCCAGGCGTGCTCGGTGGCGTCGGGACCGGGGCTCCAGAGCTCCTTCTTGGTGCCGTTGGGCGAGAAGAAGAGGATCAGGCGCGTGGGAAAGTCACCGGCGGCGCGGGCCCCGCGCGGGAGTTGTAGCAGGGGCAGGGCGAGGGCCCCGGCGCCGGCGCGGCGCAGGAAGGCGCGGCGATGCAGGCTCACGGGGCCTCCTCGTCGAGCGCGCGCCGGAAGCGGAAGGCGTCGCTGCGCGTGACCTGCTCCACGAGCCCCGCGAAGCGGTAGCCGCCGGCCACGTAGGCCCCGTACATGCCGTCAATCGCGCAGGCGTCGGCCTCGGACTCGCCTCGGCCGAAGGCGAAGCGGAAGAACTGCAACGACACGCACCGGTGGGCGTGCTCGCTGTCCGCGAGGGCCCGGCCAAGATCCGCGGCGCCGTCGAGCTGACCGTCGAGATCGAGCGTGCCCGTGACCGCGCCGTCGCTCCGGATGGGCCGCCCGTTCTCGACGTCCCGCCAGCGGCCGACGGCGTCGAAGTGCTCGAACGCAAAGCCGATCGGATCGATCAGTCGATGGCAGCCGCGGCAGGCCTCGTCGGCGGTGTGCGCCGCGAAGAGCTCGCGGGTGGTGAGGCTCGGATCGGGATCGGGCGGCACCACGACGACACTGGGCGGCGGGGGCGGCAGCGGCGTGCACAGCAGGCGGTCGCGCACGAACAGGCCGCGGTTGATCGGCGACGTGCGGTTGGGCTTGCTGGTCACCGCGAGCACCGCCGGCAGCGTCACGACGCCCGCCAAGGTCGCATCGGCGTCGGTCTGGACGAACGCGTCGCCCACGACCCCCGACCAGCCGTAGTCGCTCGCGAGGGTGGCGTCGGCGAAGGTGTACGGGGCGTCGAAGAGCGCGCGAAGATCGGTGTCGAGCGACCAGGCGGCGTGCTCGACGAAGCGACGACCCTGGTCGTACAGGCGGCGCGCCCAGGCGTCGTCCCAGCCGGGGTAGTCGTGGGGGTCGCGCTCCAGGCGCAGGACCTCTTCGATGCGAAGCCACTGGGCGAAGAAGCCCCACAGCCCGTCGCGCGCGCGGGGGTCGGCCAGCAGGCGGCGGGCCTCTGCGGTGACACCTGCGGCGCGGCGCAGGGTGCCTGCCTCGGCCGACGCGAGGAGGGCCTCGTCGGGCATCGAGCGCCAGATGAGATAGGACAGGCGCGCGGCGACCTCGTAGCCGGTCAGGCGGAGCAGGTCGGGGCGCCCGGGGACGGGCTCGCCCATCTCGACGCGGTAGAGGAAGTGCGGAGATTGCACGAGGGCCTCGACGATCAACTCGACCGATGCGCGGAGGACCGGCTCGTCGAGGGTCGCGGCGACGTCGTAGAGGGCGGCGAGGCGCGTCACCTCGTCCTCGTCGAGGGGGCGCCGCCAGGCCCGTCGGCCGAAGGCGCGCAGGAAGGCCTCGAGGCAGGCGCGGTCGCCGATGACGTCGGGATCGCAGGGCAGGAATCGGTCGAGGTGCTCGCCGACGAAGGCCCCGACGCGCTCCGCCGCGCTCAAGAACTGCTCGGCGTGCAGTGGCGTCACCTGCAGCGCGCGCGCGTTGTTGTCGAATCCCAGGGCCTCTTCCTCGGGGACGAAGTCGGCGGCCAGCCGAAGGTCTTCGCCCAGCAGATCGCGGATCGTGTGGTCGTACTCCGTCCGGTCGAGCCGGCGGGGGAGCGAGGGGCCGGGATCGGTCGGGAGGTCTGGATCGCAGACGGGCTGGAGCATGCCCAGGCTGGCGGGATCGGCGGCCGTCGAGGGATCGGGAGCGGTGGGCGCGGGCGATGACGACGGTGGCGCCTCCTCGCACGCGACGAGCGCGGCGCCGAGCAGCGCGACGAGGACCGGGAGAGGAAGGCGCACGGGGCGGGATTATCGGCCTGCCTCCGCCCGGGGTCAAACGGGCACGCAGCGCTGGGGGCCGAGCCGCCCCGTGGAGACGCCCTCGGTGGGCCGACGCCCAGGGAGAAGGCGTGTGGCCGCGCGCCGAGACGCGCTCGCGTCGGGGGCCCGCCGTTCCGGGGCCTATATGTCAAGTAGCGAGTCTTGACCCCCCTTTCGTTCGCGGGACGCTTTGGGGGTAGGTTGAGCCGCACGTCAAAGGAGGGTCCATGTCGCGCTTGGTTTTGGGGATCGGCGCCTTCGCGCTCATCGCCTGTACGGACGCCTCGCCGCCGGCGCCACGACCGGCCCCAGCGCTGCCTGTCGACGGAACCGCCCGGCCGGGCGCGAGCGATCCCCTGGCTCCGCCGACCGCGTTCGTGCGGGACCCGGCGGTCTCCGAGGCGGCCGCGCTGGTCGTCATCGACGGGACGGGCCGGGACGGGATCTGCGCGGCCACGCGCGCTCAGGATCGGGTCGCCCTGGCCACGTGGTTCACCGAGGACTTCCGGGGATACGGTCCACAGGCCCGGCCCGAGGCGTCGACCGAGCCCGGCCCTGGGCTCCTTCGCGAGATCTACGGCGCCGCCGACACCGCGCTCGACGCGGCCGGCTTCGTGGCCGCCTGGTGGCCCCACGTCGCAGGCTTCGCGGCGGTCGAGCGCTGC
Organism: uncultured Myxococcales bacterium; assembly: GCA_937896275.1. GTDB lineage: Bacteria > Myxococcota_A > Bradymonadia > UBA7976 > UBA1532 > JACKDN01. Next base: position 11,535 of record CALBMW010000668.1, on the reverse strand, counting down.
CGGTTCAAGCCCTTCCACTTCCGCCTCGAGGCCAACGACGCTCGCTCGGCCTGGGCCGAGGTGGCCGTCGAGGTCGGCGGGCGACTGGCCGACGGGCAGGCGGAGATGCGGCGCGGCACGTGGTCGGTCCGCCTGCACCTCGAGGGCGATCGGTGGCGCCTGCGCGGTGCTCGCACGGGCCCGCTCGAGGTCGTGCGCGGCCAGCCGGCGTTCGCCGACGTCGGCGATCAGGTCGGCGTCGGGCTCTACCTCGACCCCGCGACCCGCGAGCGCGCCGCCGCTCAGACCGATCGCGGCGCGCGCACCAGCATCGGAGGCCTCGCCGCGCTCGACTGGGATCACGACGGCTTCGAGGATCTGCTCTCCTGGCTCCAGGGCACCGGGCTGACCCTGTTTCGTAACGACGGCCGCGGCGGCTTCGAGGCCACCCCCGATCTGCTGCCGGCCCGCGAGGTCGGGCACGCCCTCCTGGTGCTGGATCTCGACGGTGACGGGGTGGACGAGGTCGTCACGAGTGAGGTCGTCGGCTGCGAGGGCGACGTCGCGCGCCTGGGCCTCTACCGCCGCCACGGCGCCGCGCTCGAAGCGCTGACCCAGGGTCTCCCGTTCGCCTACCCGTGCGGCCGTGTGCAGGCCGCCGACCTTCGCGCCGGCCCCACCGTCACCTATCAGCACCTCGCGCCCGCCGACGTCGACGGTGACGGCGATCTCGATCTGTTCGCCGCCGGCTACAGCGGCGCCGGCTCGTTCTCGGAGCGCTTCAACTACTTCCAGGCAGACGACGGCGAGGCGAACCTGCTGTTCCTCAACGAGGGCGGCCTCCGGTTTCGCGAGGTCGGGCGCGACCGGGGCCTGGCCGAGCAGCACTACAGCTATGTGGCCGCCTGGCTCGACCTGGACGCCGACGGTGACCTCGACCTCTTCGTGGGCAACGACTACGGCGCCGACGATGTCTACCTCAACGACGGTCGGGGCTGGTTCGGCCGCGCGCTCGACCACCCGCTCGCGAGCCAGGGGTGGTCGATGGGCGCCGCCGTCGCCGATCTGGATGGCGACGGGGTCCTCGACCTCTCCGTCTCCCGCATGTACTCGACCGCCGGCAACCGCGTGGTGCCCTTGGTGAGCGACCGTCTCGGCGCGGGGGCGCTGCAGGGGGCCCTGACCGCCGCGGCGGGCAACGCGCTCTACAGCGGCGCGGCGGGCTGGCGCGATCGCGCCGTCGACCTGGGGCTCGACCACGCGGGCTGGGCCTGGGGCCAGGCGGCGGCCGATCTGGACGACGACGGGGACCCGGACCTGCTGGTCGTCAATGGGATGACCAGCCACCGGACGAACAAAGGCGCCGACTACTGAACGTATCTGTGGCGGCAGGTTGTCGCCCACGCCGAGGCGCACGAGCGGAATGAGCCCTCGCTGCGCCTCTCGGGACAGGAAGGAATGGTGCCGCTGGCCGACTTCCGCGGCGGCCTCAGCGGCGACGAGCGCGACGTGCTCTTCGTCAACCCCGGCGCGGGGCCCTTCGTCGAGGCGGGCTATGTGCGTGGGATCGATCTGCCGCACGACGGGCGCGCGGTGGTGCCCTTCGACCCCGACGGCGACGGCGACCTCGACCTCGCGATCCTGAGCCTGCAGGACCTGCGTCTGCTGGAGAATCGGACGCCCGGGGCGCGTCACTTCGTGCGGCTCCGGTTGACGGCGAAGGGCCTCGATCGCGCAGCGCTCGGGGCGGTGGTCAGGGTCACCGCGGGGGACCGCACGGTCGTCCAACGCGTCGACCGGGTCCGCGGCTTTCACTCGCAGATCGGCCCCGATGTGCACGTCGGCCTCGGCGCGGCGAGCCGGGTGAGCGCGGTCGAGGTGGCGTGGCCTTCGGGCCTGCGGCAGCGGTGGGCCGACCTCCCCGCGGACGGTCGCCTGCTGCTCCGCGAGGGCGAGCCGGCGGCGCAGGTCGAGCCCCTCGCGGCGTGGCCCGCCGCCACCCGCCCAACGCCCCGCGTGGCCTATGACCCGGCCGCGCCGGTGACGACCACGGATGGGGCCGTCGAGCCCGTGGCCCCCCGCGGGCGCCCGACGCTGGTCAACGTGTGGGCTCCCAGCTGTCGCGCCTGCGCGGACGAGCTGATCGCGCTGAGCGCCTTGCACCTTGCCCACGGCGAGGCGCTTCGCGTCGTGGGCGTGTCGGCCGAGGTCGACGATCCGGCCGCGGTCGAGGCCTACGCCACGCGCGCTGGCCTGACCTTCCCCGTCCGGCTCGCCACCGACGCGTTCATTCGGGCCTTCTTCGGCGACGGCGGCGAGGTGCCGCTGCCGACCACCTTCGTGTTCGACGCGGAGGGCCAGCTGCGGCGCACCATCCGACGCCCGCTCGGCCGCGCCGAGCTCGACGCGCTGGTGCGCACGCTGGTGGTGGCGCCGCCCCCGCGGACGCTCTTCCTCGAGGCCATGACGCAGCTGCGAGGTGGCGATCCCAAGGGCGCCTGCGCGCGCGTCACCGCGGGCCTGCGCGACCACCCCGACGACGTCCTGTCACTCCGCGAGCAGGCCGAGATCTGCAGCTCCGGTGGCGACACGACGACCGCCTTGGCCAGCCTGCGGCGCGCGAACGCCCTCGCGCCGAAGGACGCCGCCGTCTGGGCCGACGTGGCGCGCATCCACCTCGCGGCGGGCGATCCGAACGCGGCCCACGCGGCCGTCGTCCGCGCCCTCGCGCTCGATGCACGGCACCCGCGCGCGCTGATCGTCGCCGCCGAGGAGGCGATCGCGGGGCAGCGCAGAGACGAGGCCGCGGCCTACCTGCGCGTCGCGATCGAGGTCGACCCCAAGGACGCCTACGCGCGGCGGCTGATGGGGCAGGTGCAGGGGCCGCCCTGATTCGGGCGCTGATGGAGAGCGACGCCACGGCCCGCGGTCGGCGGTGTCCGGCGAGCCGCTCAGCCGGCAGGGACCCGGTTCGCGCCCAGCCAGTAGGTCACCACCTGGCCGATGAGCTCGCGCAGCGCCTGAAGGCGGGGCGGCTTCACCAGGTAGCTGTTGACGTGATGGGCGTAGGCCTTCGCCATGTCGACGTCCGCGTCCGAGGTGGTGAGGATGACCACCGGGATCCCGCGCCGCTCCTTGCTCTGCTTGAGGCGCTCGAGCAGCTCGAGCCCCCCCATCCGCGGCATGCGCAGGTCCAGCAGGATGAGGTCGGGACGCAGCCCCGCGTCGAGCGCCTCGAGCGCCTCGATCCCGTCCCTCGCGTGCGTCACGGACTCCGGGCCGAAGCCGAGGCGCGAGAACGCGCGCAGCGTCAGCGCGGCGTGATCGGGATCGTCTTCGACGAGCAGGACCTGCGGCGTCATGGTTTTGCCCCCGGGCTCGGCAGCTCGATCCGCACCGCGCAGCCCGCGCCCAAGCCCTCGGAGCTCAACACGACGCGCCCGCCGTGATGATCGACGATGCGCTTCACGAGGGCCAACCCGATCCCGGTGCCCGGCGTGGATCCGTCGAGTCGCTCGAAGAGCCGAAAGACGCGGTCGTGGTAGGCGGGGTCGAGCCCGATGCCGTTGTCGATCACCGCGATGCGGCAGCCGGCCTCGGTGTACTCCGCATCGATTCGGATCTCGGGGTTGGGCTGATGGCGGGTGAACTTGGCCGCGTTGTCGAGCAGGTTCTGCAGGACCTCGACCAGGCGCGCGCGGTCGCCCCAGACTGCGACGTCGCGCCCCGACACGCGGAGCTCGATGTCGCCGAGCGCCCCCGCCACGCGCGCCCGCGCCTCGTCGAGCAGGTGGCCGAAGGGGGTTGCGCCCGCGTCGCCGACGAGCCGCCCGATCCGCGACAGGTTGAGCAGATCGTCGAGCATGGTCCCCATACGGTCCGCCGCGCGACCGATCCGTTGGAGATCCTCGCCGACGGCCTGGGTGTCACCCTCCTCGAGATCCTCGCCGAGGGCATCGACGAAGCCCTGAATCGTGATCAGGGGCGACCTCAGCTCGTGCGAGGCCGTGTACGCGAAGCGCTCGAGCTCCTCGTTCTTCCTCTCGAGATCCTCGATGAGTCGATCGCGCTCGGCTTCGGCCTTCTTGAGCGCCGTGATCTCGTCGAAGGTGACGGCGAAGTGCTCGGGCTCGGGGCTGTAGGCGGCGACGTTGTACCAGCGGTCGAGCGCCTGGGAGTACTGCTCGAAGCGGACGGGCTCCCCGCCGAGGGCCACGCGGCCATAGGTGCCGATCCAGTCCGCCGGATCGTCCTCGATGCCGGGCAGCGCCTCGGTGACACGGCGCCCGATGAGGTCGGCGGCGCGAAGGCCGGTCAGGCGCTCGAAGGCGGGGTTGATCTCGAGGAAGACGTAGTCGATGGGCCGGCCCGCGTCGTCGAGCACGACGCGGTGGTAGGCGAAGCCCGTGATCATGTGCGCGAACAGCGCGGCGCGCAGCCGCTCTGCGTCTTGCTCGGCCATGCAGCCTTCTCTCATATCGGCGCGCGAAACCTGGATCCCCAGACGCCGACCCCAGGACGCTAGCACAAGCAGACGGCGGCCGTCGTGCGGACGCGGCCGGGCATCGCGCCCTCGCAGGGGGCCCTCAGGCCAGCGCGAGCGCCCGCTCGAGGTCCTGCAGCAGGTCGTCGATGTGCTCGAGGCCCACGCTCAGGCGAATCAGGCCGTCGTCGATGCCCAGCGCCGCGCGGATGTCCACCGGGACGCTCGCGTGGGTCATGATGGCCGGGTGCTCGATGAGCGACTCGACGCCGCCCAGGCTCTCGGCCAGCGTGAACACCCGCACCGACTTCAACAGGGTCATGGCCGCCGGCAGGCCGCCCTTCACCACGAAGCTGATCATGCCGCCGAAGCCGCTCATCTGGCGCTCGGCGAGGCCATGCTGCGGGTGGCTCCACAGGCCGGGGTAGATGACCTTGGCCACCTTCTGCTGGGCCTGCAGCCACTCGGCCACCCGGCCCGCGCTCTCGGCGTGGCGATCCATCCGCACGGCGAGCGTCTTGGTGCCGCGCAGCACCAGGTAGCAGTCCATCGGGCCGGGGACGCCGCCCGCGGAGTTCTGGATGAAGTGCAGCCGCTCGGCGATGGCGGCGTCGTTGGTCACCACCGCGCCCAGCACCACGTCGCTGTGACCGCCGAGATACTTGGTGCAGCTGTGCACGACCACGTCGGCGCCCAGGCTCAGCGGGCTCTGGAAGTAGGGGGACATGAAGGTGTTGTCGACGATCACCTTCAGGCCGCGGGCGTGCGCGCGCTCGGCGATCGCCTCGATGTCCACCAGCTTCAGCAGCGGGTTCGTCGGCGTCTCGATCCACACCGCCCGCGTCTCGGGCCGCACGTGCGCCAGGAAGGCGTCCGGATCGGTGAGATCGACCCACGAGAAGCTGCGATCGGCCTCGGTGAACAGCCGCTGGAACAGGCGGTACGTGCCGCCGTACACGTCGTCGCAGCAGATCATGTGGCCGCCGGCGCCCAGCCAGTGGGCCAGCGCCGCCGAGGCCGCGCAGCCGCTGGCGAAGCAGACGCCGTGCTCACCGCCCTCGAGCGCCGCCAGGTTGGCCTCGAGCGCCGTGCGCGTGGGGTTGCCGGTGCGGCTGTACTCGTAGCCGGTGTGCACGCCGGGCGCGGACTGGGCGTAGGTGCTGGTCAGGTAGACCGGCACGTTCACCGCGCCGGTGGTCGGATCGGGCTGCTGCCCCGCGTGGATGGCGCGCGTCGCGAACTTCGCGCCGTCATCGAGCGTCGCCATGTCAGGTCCGCCGCCGGTGCGCGAGGAAGTCGATCACGTCGATCTTGGTGATGAGGCCCCGCACTTCGCCGCGCTCCCACACGATGATCACGTTGCCCTGGCTGAAGATGTGGTTGAACAGGCCCACGGGCGCGTCGGGATCGGCCACCTCGAAGGCGTCGCTCACCACCGACGACACGGGCGCGTCGAGGAACTCACGGCCCCCGTCGAGGAACTTCTGCAGCAGGCCCGACTCGGTCACGATGCCGACGAGGTGGCCCTTCTCGACCACCGGCACCTGGCTGATGCCCTGCGTCTTCATCAGCTCGACGACGTCGCGCACCTTCTCGTCCTTGCGCGCCGTGAAGATCGTGGCCGGCTTGTTGCCCAGCAGGTCGCGGATGGTGCCCAGGCCCTCCTCGGGATCGAGGAAGCCGTGCTCGCGCATCCAGTCGTCGTCGAAGATCTTGTTGAGGTAGCGGGCGGCGCTGTCCGGCAGCAGGACGACGATGTTGGCGGGCCGGTCGATCTCCTCGGCGTAGCGGATGGCGGCCAGGACCGCCGCGCCCCCCGAGCCGCCGGTGTAGATGCCCTCGAGCCGGGCCAGCGTGCGGGTCGTGTCGAAGCACTCCTTGTCGCTCAGCTGATAGACGTGGTCGACGATCGACAGGTCGATGGTGCTGGGGAAGAAGTCCTCGCCGATGCCCTCGACCTTGTAGGAGAAGGCGGGCACGATCTTCCCGCTCTTCCAGAAGTCGTAATAGACCGAGCCCCGCACGTCGGCGCCCACCAGCTCGATCGACGGCTTGCACTCTTTGAGGAAGGTGCCGGTGCCGGTGATCGTGCCGCCCGTGCCGAGGCCGGACACGAAGGCGTCGATCTCGCCCTCGGTCTGCCGCCACAGCTCCGGGCCGGTGTACTTGTAGTGCGCCTCGGTGTTGTCCGCGTTGTGGTACTGGTTCGCGTACCAGGCGTTCGGCGTCTCGTCGGCCAAGCGCCGGCTCACCGAGTAGTAGCTGCGCGGATCGTCCGGCTCGACCTCGGTGGGGGTGATGACGACCTTGGCGCCAGCCGCGCGCAGAGCCTTCACCTTCTCCATCGACTGCTTGTCGGGCATCACGAAGATGCACTTGTAGCCCCGCAGCGCGCCGATCATCGCGAGGCCCATGCCGGTGTTGCCGCTCGTCGCCTCGACGATGGTGCCGCCCGGCCTCAAGTCGCCGCGTCGCTCGGCCTCGTCGATCATGTTGAGCGCGATGATGTCCTTCACCGAGCCGCCCGGGTTCAGGTAGGCCAGCTTGCAGTAGATGTCGGCCTTCAGGCCGGCTCCCAGGCGATTCAGACGGACGATCGGCGTGTTGCCGATGGCCGCGGAGACGTCCGCGACGGCACCCTTCATCATGACGCTCGACTCCTCGTCAGGCCGGCGCGAGTGCGGCCGGTGGCGCTGCTGCTAACAGCGACCAGATTTTTGCGCAAGGTGTGATTATGTCGTACATGTAGGTCACAACAACCGGACGCCCCACGGAGAGCACCCCATGTCGCAGACCAACGGCTCGGAACGGCGCCGAAACAAGCTGCTCGTCACCCAGAACACCGAGTACCACCTGCGCGACAAGCGCTGCGTCGCCGTGCGCGACCTGTGGAGCGGCAAGTGGGACATCGGCCACCCGGCCGTGGGGCGGCGCCTGTTCGGCGCGGTGCGGCCGGGGACGCGGGGCCTCGAACCCCTCACGGAGCCCGAGGTCGACAGCTTGCTTTGGTTCGAGAACGGCGACAACGACATCCTGACCAGCCGACTCACCACGGTCACCCGCCCACCCAAGACGGCGCTGCGTCATTACGCGGCCTGAGCGTGCGGTCGGCACCGCCCGGCGAGCCGGCGAAGCATACGCCCGGCGAGGCCACCTTTCCATGCCCGCTGGACAGCGAGCGCTAGGCCGTTTAAGGTCCCGCGATTTCGACTCATGGGGACCGTGCCGATGGGATTCTTCGGGGGCGGAAAGCTGCAGAAGCAGGTCGAGAGCCTGCAGCAGCAAATCGAGGGGCTGAGTCGCCAGCTGAGCGACGCGCGCGAAGGCGCCAAGAAGCTCGAGAAGCAGCTCGCCGAGAAGGACGAGCGGGCGCGCACCGCTCGTGACGAGCGCGAGCGGGCCCAAAAGAAGCTGGTCAAGGTGCAGAGTTCGCGGGGGACACTCGACAAGAAGGCCGAGGACCTCGTCGAGCGGGTGGCGCACCTCGAGGGTGAGCTCGAGGACTACCGGCGAGGGTTGCTCGAGGCCAAACGCGAGGCCGAGGTCGCGCGGGCCGCGCGCCAGGAGCTCGAGCGCAGGCTCGAGGCGCGGGTGAACAAGCCCGCCCCTCGGGCGCAGGAGCCTGCCCGGACCGAGCCCGCGCGCAGCGAACCGCCGCGCGCCGAGGGCGCCGAGGGCGCGCCGCCCACGCGGACCGAGGACCCTCGCGTGCGACGGTTCGAGCGCGATCTCGAGCAGGCGCAGGACGCCAACGAGAAGCTCAGGGGGCGCGCCGACAAGGCCGAGAAGGCCGCGCGGACGGCCGAGCGCCGCGTGGCGGCCGACAAGGAGAAGTACGAGGCGGTGCTGCGCGAGCTGCAGCATCACCTGCGCAGCGAGCGCAAGGCGTACCGTATCTTGCAGCTTCAGTACGAGGCCAAGATCGATACGGTGCGCGGCGACGATCAGGTGATCGACGCGCGCGTGAACGTGGCGGTCGAGAAGGCCAGGGTCGCGGCCGAGAGGGGTGCCCAGGCGCGCCTCGAGGAGGCCGCGGAGCGGGCCGTCGAGAAGACGGCCGCGAGCGCGGTCGGCCGCACGCTGCCGGACGCGCCCGTCGCCCCGGCGGCCCCGAGGGTCGCGGCGCCGAAGGTCGCGGCGCCGAAGGTCGAGGCGCCGAAGGTCGAGGCGCCGAAGGTCGAGGAGCCGAAGGTCGAGGTGGCCAAGGCCGCCGAGCCGACGGAGCCCGCGGCCAAGGCCGAGGCGGCGCAGCCCGAGGAATCGAAGGCCGAGACGCCCGTGGCACCGGAGGCGGACGCCACGCCCCCGGCGGACACCGGCGCGAAGCCCGTCACGAGATTGCTCGCCGGCCTCAAGCCGATGGCCACCGGCAGCCTGCTCGCCAACCTGCCCAAGGCGCCCACGCCGACCTCGCCGCTGGCGGGCGGTGACACGCCCCCCAAGGACGACTGAGAGCCTGTCTGTCGGCGAATCGTCCGCCTGCTGCGCACGCGCCGGGCGGGCGCTCCCCGCGGGCGGCGCCCGCCTACTTCTGCGTCACCGTCCACTTCGCGTACTTGTCGGCGGGCTCGGGTCCGGCGAACACCTGGATGCCCACCATCGGCGCGTCGCCGTTTGCGAAGCTGACCTCGGCGTTGGCCGGCATGTAGATCGTGCTGCCCGCGGCCACGGCGTAGCTCTTGCCGTCCATCACCAGGGTGCCGGCGCCCTGCAGCACGTGGATGTACTCCTCGGTCGAGTCACGGTGCGAGGGCACCTTGGCGCCCGGCGCGAGCTCCAGGCGTCCGACGAAGGCGTTGTCCCCGCGGGCCAGCAAGGTGATCGTCGCCGAGCCGCTCGGAGAGACGCGGCGCTCGGCCCGATCGGCGGCGCGCACTTCGCCAGCGGGCGTGGCCTTCGGTGCAACGACGGGCGGCGCGGCTACAAGCTGTGCCCCCGCTGAAGTGGCCACCGCGAGCAGCGCGCAGGCGAAGAGGGCGGATCGGCGGTTCATGGGCGACTCCTGAGCATTGGGCAGCCGAGAGAGTGAGGCGCCCCGCGCGCCGAGTCCACACCCTCGGGCGTCGGCGGGTGGCGATCGAAGCTCGGCTCGCCGTCGTCGGCGCTGACGCACGATTCGTGTCCACTCGCCCACGAAGTGCCGCCACAGCGGGGACAGCAGAGGCGCCACGCAGGGCCGAGTGAGCGAAGGGCGGGAGCGGGCCCGGGGTGGCCCCGCTGCCGACCTCCGCTCACCAGCTGATTACCCCCTCGTCCACGAAGCGCTGCCACACCGGGGACAACAGGGGCCGGAAGGCCGCGCCGTGCGTGCCCTCGGGGTCGACCACCAGTCCCGCCGTCGATCCGCCCGGACCGTTTCCCCGAACGGGCGCGTCCAAAGCGACCAGACCGGCCAGGGCGTAGTCGGACGGCACCTCGATCGGGGGCGCGGCGGGCGCCTCCCGCACCCTCGGGATGCCGCCCGCGATCGCCAGCGCGTCGGTGGTGAACGGTCGCACGACGCCGTCCATGAGCCCCTCGGTCATCATCACGTCGGGGCTGCCGTCGACGTACCACAAGTGCGCGTAATTGATGGGATCGCTGGCGTCGGCCAGCATCTGCAGGAAGCTCAGCGCCGGGTGATCGCCGTCCAGGTTCTCGGGGGCCGCGCCGAGCAGTGGCGCGAAGACGCCCACCAGCGCGGCCGCGTCCTCGCGGGTGAGCGCGCCCTCGATCGCCAGCCCTCCGCCCGCCGACAGCACCACCCGCTCCAAGGATGGCCACAACGGCATCGTCAGTGGGCCCACCAGCGCGCCTTGCGAGTGCCCGATGTAGGCCACGTGCTGCGCGTCGAAGCGGGCGTCAACGTCCTCGGCCAGGCGCGCATCGCCGGCGAAGGCGGTCTCCAGGTGGCCGGCCGTGAGCAACTCGAGCAGCGTCACCTCGTCCAGCGCCGCCTGCCGCAGCGTGGCGCGCGAGGCGCGCGGGTTCGACAGGTCGAGCCAGGTGTCGATGCCGCCCCGATCTCCGTGCAGGGGTTGGTCGAGGCAGAGCATCGCGCGCCGAATGTTCGCCACGGCCGCGCGCTCCCGGGTGCAGGTCGTGCGGCTGCCGCCGGTGCCGTGGGCATAGACGAGCACGGGCCAGCCCGCGGCGGGCGCGGGGCCGATGGGCAGCACCACCCGCAGGTGAATCGTCTCGGGCGCGTGCCGCGGCGTCCCTTCGGCGTCGACGGTGAGATCGCCCTCGTCCAGGTCGTAGGGTGGGGCGCCGGCCTGGAAGTTGGGGGCCTCGTAGGTCGCCTCGAGGTCGACGGTGGCCTCATGTCGGTCCACCGCGCCGTCGGAGGTGGGTCGAGGCGGCGGCAGGGTGCGCAGGTAGGCGCCGACGCGCAGCAGCTCGCTGGTCGCGTCCTGCGTCGTGAAGCAGGTGGCGGCGACCAGGTCCTCGGGGCTCAGGCCCAGGTCGGGCAGCGCGGCGCGCAGATCGGCGAAGGCGGGATCATCGGCCAGGTCCGCGGTCAGGGCGGCGGGCGGCGCGAAGGGGCGACCGTCGGCGGCGCGCAGGCCGGTGGTGATGAGCGCGCACCAGGTCGTGCGCTCCGTGAGCGGGAACCCGCGGACGGGCCGGACGATGAGCGTGGGTCGCGGCAGCCACGCGTCGGCCACGGCGGGGACGTGTAGATCCACGGGCACGCGGCGTCCGCGCGCGGGGCCGTTCACCGCCAGCACCAGCACCGTGGCCCCGGCCTCGCGGCTGGCGGTGGGCGAGGGCAGGGTGGCGGGATCGGGCGCCGCGTCGAGCGCGAAGTAGACGCCGCCGTTGAGGCCGTAGCCGTCGAGGACCTCCTCGGCCAGGTCGCGGTAGCGCTGGACGAGCGGCACGCCGGTCAGCGGGAGTACGGCCAGGTTCAGCGTGCCGTCGGGGCGCCGGAAGCGATCGCTGGGCCAGGGCACCGCCAGCCAGGTGTCGGCCTCGTCCGGCGCGTAGCGCACGCTCGCCACGGCGGGCGGGGCGGCGTCGGGCGGATCGGGGGCCGCGTCGGCGGGCGCCGCGTCGATCGGCGGCGAGGTCGCGTCAACGATCGTCGCGTC
>CALBMW010000667.1 GCA_937896275.1 uncultured Myxococcales bacterium | reverse complement strand
GAAGTCGGCAAGTTGCCGTTTAAAGAGGCGATAGTGTCGCGCAACACCGCCGCGAAGGCGGCCGCCGGATCGGCCCCGAAGCCCGCCGTGGCGAGGGCCGTGCGCAGATCGAGCGCTGCCGGCGGGGCCCGAGGCGGTGGCGCCTGCGTGGCGCGCGCGCGGCTCAGACGATCCTGCAGTGAGGCCACCTCGGCCCGCGCTGCGTCGCGCTCGGCGATGGCCTCGTCCCGAGCGACCAGGACGCCCTCGACCTGCTTGCGGTAGTGCCCCTCGACCTCGAGTTGGGCGGGCGCCGGCACCGGAGCGGGCGGGGCCGCGTGGAGCGGCGCGGGCCCGGACTCCACCGCGACGACTTGCCCCACCTCCCGCCGCGGCGCCCGCCGACCGAAGGCCGCACGGGCCACGTCGATCGTCGCGCCGTCGAGGCGCCCGGTGCGGGCGTAGGGGACGCCGTGCTTCCTGAAGTAGGTCTTCAGCGTCCCCATCGTGACGCCGACCTCTTCGGAGAGTTCCTGCAGGTCCACGCCGGTCCCCGTCTCAGAAGCCGCGCTTCGTCAGGTCGAAGGCCAGGTTCCGATAGAACCGCAGGTGGTCGAAGCCGGTGTAGACGTTGGCCTCATCGTGCTTGGGCTGACCCACCTCGCCGAGGTGGTCGGCCGGGATGCAGCCCTTGAACTCGCCCCACTTCGCGCTGGTCACCCGCACCATGCCGTCGTTGGGCTCGAGCTTGATGATCCCGCCCACGAACGCGGCCATCGGCAGCAGCGTGGCGTTCATCGTGTCCTGGGTGCCCGGGTGGCGCAGCAGCTTGCCCTCGCAGGCCGCCGCGTCCTTGCCGTTGGCGAGACCGAAGGCGCTGCTCACGCCGGCCCACGACTGATAGTAGACCTGCGGATCGTCGGGGTTCTCGGCGTTGAAGCCCGGCGCGGCCGACTCGCTGATGTCGTTGAAGGCCCCCAGCAGATCGGGGTCATCGGCCACGTTGCTGAAGCTGCGCCCCCAGGCCCGCGCGAGGGCGTCCAGCGCGCCCGAAGCGCCCCCCGGCAGCAGCTTCAGGGCCACGTCGGCCACGGCCGAGCCGCGATGAGGCGTCGAGATGGTCGTCAGGCTGGCCACGCGGTCGCCGTAGCCCAGGCCGCTGATAGCCTGGCGGCAATCCAGGCCGCCCATCGAGTGAGCGAGCAGGCTCACCTTGTCGGCGCCCGACGCGTCGAGGGCCGCGTCGATGGCCCGCGCCAGGTGGGCCGCGCGCACCTTCACCGGCGCGTAGGGCGGCACCTCGGCCACGAAGACGGTGTGGCCGTCGGCCTCGAGCGCCGCGGCCACCTTGTACCAGCCCCAGCGATTGGTCGGGCTGCCGTCGAAGCCGTGCGCGAGCACGATGGGATAGGTCGCCGCGTCGCCGGCCGGCTCGGGCCCCAGGGGCGCGGCGTTGCAGTCAGGGTCGCGGCGCGCGCAGAACCAGTCGCACTCACCGTCGCCGTACCAGCCGCGGCGCTCGCAGAGGTCGAAGCTCCAATCGGCCTTGCCATCGAAGCTGGCCTCGGCCGCCTCGGCCTTGGCCGCGGGGGCCGTGTCGGGGGCCGCGTCGTCGTCTTCGACGCCGCAGGCGGTCAGCGAGAGGGTGGCTACGAGGGCGAAGGTCAGGCGCATCAAGGGTCTCCAGAGGCGAGGTCGGCGCATGGCATAGCAGGCATCGTGCCGACGCGAAAGCGCGCCGCTGCCGGACCATCGGGTGGCCACTAGAGTTGTCAGTGGCGGATCACAGCCCGCCGCTCGGCACGCACGCCGGGCGGTGTCGACGACCGCAGTTCGAGCAGATACAGTGCGCGGCCCTTGCCTGGTGGGACCGATGCTCGCCCTGCCCCTCGCGGCCGCCACCGGCGCGGCCCTGCTCTTCCTGGTGCAGCCGATCATCGCGCGCTGCCTGCTGCCGTCCTTCGGCGGGGCGCCCGCCGTGTGGACGACCAGCATGCTCTTCTTCCAGGTGCTGCTGCTGGCGGGCTACGCGCTGGCTCACCTGATCGAGCGGCGCTGGGCGGGGCGCGGCGTGCGCGTGCACCTCGGGCTGCTCGCCGCGGCGCTGCTGACCCTGCCGATCACGCCCGATCTGTCGGGGGCGGACGCCGAGGCGCCGCGCGCGGGGGTGCTGGCGCTGCTCGCGCTGTCGGTGGGGCTGCCCTACCTGGTGCTCGCCACCGTCGCGCCCACCGTTCAGGCGCGCGCGGCCGCCGCCGACCACCCCCTGCCCTATCGCCTCTACGCGTGGTCGAACGCTGGATCCATCGTCGGGCTCGTGCTGTACCCCTTGGTGCTGGAGCCGGCCTTGGGCGCGGCGGCGCAGACGCGCCTCTGGTCGTGGGCGTTCGCCGCCTTCGCCGGCTTGCACGCCGTCGCGCTGTGGCGCGCCCGCCACGGCGTCGCGCCCGCGCCACCGAAGGCC
>CALBMW010000666.1 GCA_937896275.1 uncultured Myxococcales bacterium | reverse complement strand
GTCGAGCGTCGGGTTGCCGGCTGGGCCCAGCGGGCCCCAGTCGGGCTCGCCGTTGGCGAAGTAGCAGTCCAGCGGCGCCACCGACCACGCGCGCCCCTGCGGGTGCAGCAGGTGCAGGTCGACGTCGCTGCCGTCACCGTCGGTCTCGTCGCGGTCGCCCGGCGTGTGCCACACGAGCTGGACGTGGATGTCCTCGTTCGGCGTCGCGGTGATGATGACCTCGGCCGCCTCCTGAGGGCAGGTGTCGCTGGGCGCGCTGGCGTCGAGGTTGTCGGTCACCCGCAGCTCGATGTGGTACTCGCCCACGAGGTCGACGAAGAAGAAGGCCGTCGGCGTGTCGTCGCGGTCGGCCGGTCCCCCGTCGGCGGGGCGGGCCGGGTTGAAGAACCGCTCCACCGGCTCGGCGGTCGAGCCGTTGGGCCGCGAGATCACGGTCCAGTTGTACTTGACCGGCCTGCCGCTGGGGCCATCGGCGTCGGTCGAGTTGCCGCCGTCGAGCGTCACGATGTCGAGCGGCAGCACGTCGAACTCGGCCTGCGCCACCGCGGCCACCGGGCACTCGTTGATGGTGCCGCGGCCCAACAGGGGCACCTCGATGTAGTCGTAGTCCTCGTTGTCGGCCGCCCGGTAGGAGGGATCGTTGGCCTTGATCAGCAGCTTGGCGCCGTAGGCCTCCTCGGCCGTCGGGCTGAAGTTGACCACGATGTTGCGCGACGGCGGGGCCGGCTGGTTGGGGTCGTTCGGGTCGTAGCCGGGCAGGTTGGCCGGCAGCATCGGGACCGTGCTCTCGTCGAGCGCGAACACGCCGGTGTCGTCCACCAGCTTGACGTCGAGGATGGTCAGCGGCTCGCCGCCGCAGCTCTCGATGGTGACCGCGCGGGGGGTGGGTCGGCCCACCAGGGTCGCGCCGTAGTCGACCGACTCGGGGTTGACGTTGATGCACGGCGACGCGCCGTTGGCCCGCAGGCTGACGATGACCTGCTCGACGCGCGCGTTGGAGTGGATGCGCACCTCGCCGCTGTCGGGGCCGTCGACCGCGGGGTGGTACTCCACCTCGAACTCGAAGCGGCCGTTGGGCGCCACGCCCGCCGCGCCGTCCATGTCGGGGTCGTTGAGCCCCGTCGGGTCGACCGCGGGATCCACGCCGTTCAGGGTCAGCGTGAAGTCACCGTCGGCCGGCTCGAGGTCCATGCGGCTGATAATCGCGACCGCCTGCCCCGTGTTGGTGCACATGACGGTCTTCTTCTTGGACTGGCCGGCCTGCACCCGCTCGAAGTCGACGTCCGCCGGGGCGCACCGGATCTCGGCGCCGCTGTCCAGCGTCTCGATGGGGATGCGCACGTCACGGTGCTCGGTGTCGTTGGTCTCGAACTCGATCGCCCCCGGCGCCGTGGTGTCGAGGGTGGGATGGTTGCTGAGGACCAGCGTGATGGTCTCGCCGGACGGCAGATCGACGACGTCGAAGTAGTTCTGGCCGTCGACGATGCCGAAGCTCTGCATCACCGTGCTGTCGGTGCCGCGGAACCAGTAGAGGTCGAAGTCGCCGGCCGAGGCGCCGGTGATCTTCCAGTTCGCCATCTTCAGGGCGCCCGCGCCGACGTTCTCGAGGACGACCGTGTCATCGGCGCTGGCGCCGATCTGGATCTTCGGAAACTCGAAGCGTTCCGGGTTGACGTTGAGCGTCCCAACGGCCTTGCCCTTGATGCCGTCGTTGCAGCCGACGAGCATCGCCAGCGCGGTCACGCAAAAAATCGAAATCCGGTTGAGGCTCATGCGGACTCCTGAATATCCCCTCGGAAACGAGCGAGATCGCGCGCAGCAGACAGACGCCCGACCGGACCACCATGTTGGCGACCGCGGGCACCCGTTCCAGTGCAAAATCCTGCCCCCGCGGTAAGCGCGTCGGGCCGTGCCGACCGAAGCGGCCTCGGCGTCGTGCTCGAATCGCGGTCCCCGGCAGGTGCTCCCGCAGGGTAGGGGCGTCGGACGCGCGGCGCCAATCGAAGCCTCGACGTGGAGATACGCTTCTAGCGCTGCGCGTAGCCGTTGGCCTGCAGCCAGGCCTCGAGCGGGCCCCGCAGGGCCGCGCGCCGGCGCACGCAGCGGTCGATCCCCTCGAGCACCAGCCCCAGGTTTCGGGCGGTCCCCTCGGGCGCGTGCTTGGGATCGGTGAAGAAGGCCTCGACCGTCGCGCGCTCGGCCAGGGTGCAGAAGCCCGCCCCCATCCAGGGCAGGCGCGCCGAGGCCTCGGTGCCCACCCGCGCCACGAGCCGGTCATAGCTGTGGTCGAGCCAGGCCCACGCCCCCGCCCGCGCGGGCTCGCGAATGCCGCGCGCCATGGTGCGGAAGTCCTGCGCGCGCAGGGCGCCGTCGAGCACCAGATCGAAGCTGCGCGCCAGCAGCGCGGGATCCTCGAAGGAGCCCAGCGCGCCGATGATGGCCACCTGCGTCACCGGATCGGGCTTGGTGTCGAGCGTCTGCCGCAGCCGCTGCCAGAGCACGGCGTCGCCGCTCCACGTGGCCACCGGGAGCGCCTGTGTGAGCACCTCGGGCGGCACCGACCCCGGCGTGTCGAGGAAGGCCTCCACCGTGGTGCGGGCCTGCGCGCGCACCGTCTGGTCCTGCCCCAGGTGCGCCAGCGCGTTGAGCACCTGCGGTCGCAGCAGCGTGTCGGCCGTGGTCTCGCCCTCGCGGGGGGTGCCGCCGAGCGCGGTGGCGTGCGGCCCGAGCAGCGCCCGCGCCCAGGCGGCGAAGGCCGGACGCAGCGCGTCGTCGACCGCCAGCGCGTCGAGCTGCGCCAGTGACGCGATGACGCCCTCGATCACCAGTCGGTGGCTGCGCTTGCTCAGCGCCGTGATGCCGTCCAGCCAGGCAGGCATCGGCAGCGCGTCCGCGGCCACCAGCGCCGACAGCACGCCCGGCAGGGCCACGCGCTCCGGCGGCGACAGGTCGTCGTAGCGAGCGCTCGCGAGGCCCCTCATCGCGTCCGCCGGCAGCACCCACTGGTAGTAGCCCTGCTGATCCGCGTTGCCCTGCAGCCAGTCCGGGCAGCCGGCCTGCTCCAGCGTGACCGTCCGCTCGGGACCCTCGAGCAGCGCGCACTGGCGGTGGGTCGCGCCGCCGACGCCATAGTGCACGCACACCGGCACCTGCCAGGGCAGCCCTTGGGGCGCGTCGCTGCCCGTCGGCAGGTAGCGCTGCTGCTTCATCGTCAGCGTCGCGGCGGCCTTCTTGTCGCCGCACGCCACGCTCATCGTCACCAGCGGCACGCCCGGCTGGTCGAGGAAGTTCTTCGCCACCGCGCCCACCGGCTTGCCCGACGCGGCGTCGAGGGCCGCCATCAGGTCCTCGGTGGTGGCCGATCCGTAGGCGTGCGCCTTGATGTAGGCGCGGACGCCGTCGCGGAAGGTCTCGGGGCCCACCCACGACTCGAGCATGCGCAGGACGGCGGCGCCCTTGCCGTAGGTGATGCCGTCGAAGGCGTTGCTCACGTCGCCGCCGTCGCGGATGGGCTGGCGGATCGCCCGCGTGTCGCGCTGGCTGTCGGTGGCCATCGTGTACTGCGCGCCGCCGACCATCTCGAGGTCCATCTCGAGCGTCGGATCCACGCCCGCCACGATCTGCCCGGCCATCCAGGTGGCGAAGGCCTCGTTCAGCCAGAGGTCGTTCCACCAGGTCATCGTCACCATGTCGCCGAACCACATGTGGGCCAGCTCGTGGGCGATGACCACCTGGCTCCACATCTTGCGTTCGGCCGGGGCCGTGGCGCCGTCGAGCAGCAGGAGCGTCTCGCGGAAGGTCACCAGGCCCACGTTCTCCATCGCGCCGGCGGCGAAGTTGGGCACGGCGAGGAGGTCGAGCTTTGCGAAGGGGTGCGGCGTGTCGAAGTAGGCGCTCAGCGCCGCGTGGATGAGGGGCGTGCGGGCCAAGGCGTAGGCCGCCAGCTTGCCCTTGCCGGCGGTGGCGAGCAGGCGCAGCGGCGTGTCGGGGATGGCGTCGGCGGCGCCCTCGGCGATCTCGAGGGGTCCCACCGCGAAGGCCACCAGGTAGGAGGGCAGCGGCCGGGTCTCGGCGAAGGTGAAGACGGTCTGCTCACCCTCGTCGGCGCGGGCCGTCTCGGGGTAGTTGGAGACCGCGAGCTGCCCCTTGGGCGCGCGGATCGTCACGCGATAGGGCGTCTTGAACTCGGGCTGATCGAAGCACGGGAAGGCCTCGCGCGCGTCGAGGGCCTCGAACTGCGTGAAGGCGTACCACTTGCCCCCATCCTCGACCCGATACAGCCCCTGGGGCACCTCGTCGAGGGGTCCCGTGTATTGGAAGGTCAGGATCGCGTCGCCTGCCGGCAGGGGCGCGTCGAAGCTGAGCAGGATCCCCCCGTGGGTGCCCAGGGTCACCTGGGCGGCGCGCTGCTCCCCGCCCACGTCGGCCCCGGCGGCGGAGAGCACGAGGTCCTGCGCGTGCAGGCGGATCGTGGTGGTGGGCGCGGCGAGCCGAACCGCGATGCGCACGACGCCCGCGAAGGCGTCCTTCGCCGGATCCACCGTGAGATCGAGGTCATACGCGGTCGGGACGACGGCGTGATCGAGCCGCGCGTTGCCGTCGGGACCGCCCGGATCGGCGGGCGGGGGGGTGGGCGCGGACGTGGGGGTCGGCGTGGACGGCGTGCCGCCACAGGCGACCACGACGACGACGGGGAGGAGGCAGGCGATGCGCATTGAGGTCTCCGGTCCCCGCGGCGGGACGCGGAAGGATAGAAGCCGACCCAACCCCGCGCAACACCTCAAGGTCCCGCCCCGACCGTGCCGATGGGGCTCACATGAGTCGTCCCGCCGATCCCTTGACGCCCTTGCCCCGCGCGCCCAACCGCGAGCGCGCCGTCGAACTGCTGAGGGATCCGCACACGGGCGAGGTCCACGTGCCGAGCGCCGATCCGCTGGCCGAGGTGGCGGGCGCCTACGCGCACCAGGTGGACGTGTCGCGTCGTCTGGCGACCTTCAGCCTCATCGCGTCCGGGCTCGCGCACCATGTGTTGAACCCGCTGACGGCCATCTCGGCGAACGCCGCGCTGATGCCGTCCATGCTGCGCGAGGTCAGCGACCGCTCGGATGGGGCGGTGGTGAGCGAGCTGGCCGAGATGTGCGAGGAGGTGCGCGAGGCCGCGTTGCGCATCCACCAGATCATCCGCTGCATGCGGCGGCTGTCGGCGGCCCCGGTGTGTGAGCCGCGACCCACGGCGCTCGCGCGCGTGGTGGCCGACGCCCTCGACCAGCTCGAGCCGACCGCGCGGGCCGCGGTCCAGGTGACCGTCGACGTGCCCGACGGGCTGGGGGTCCTCGCGACCGCCGACGGGCTCACCGAGGCTACCTACCAGCTGCTGCGCAACGCGCTCGAGGCGATCGAGCTGAGCGGTGGCACGAGCGTCTGGGTCGAGGCGACGGTGACGACCGACGGCCGCGTGCTGCTGGCCGTGGTGGACGACGGCCCCGGCGTCCGTCAGGGCGAGGTCGAACACATCTTCGAGCCCTTCTTCCCGGCGGGCAGATCGCCGGGACACCTGGGCCTGGGGCTGGCCACGGCGCGCCTGCTGATCGAGGGCATGGGTGGACGCCTGCTGCTCGAGCCCCGAGAGGGCGGCGGCGCAGCGTTCAGCATGTTGCTGCGGCGCGCCGACGGCCATTGAGTCGCGCTGAGCCTTCCAATCCCCGCGCGCCGCGGCGACAATCGGGCGCGATGGGGGTCCCTGATCGATGCGCTTGACGTTCCTCGGCACGGCCGACGCCTTCAACGGCGCGGGCCGCGCGCACAGCTGCTATTGGGTCGACGACACCCACGGCGCGTACACCGTCGACTTCGGGCCTACGGCGCTGATGCAGTGCAAGCGGCTCGGTCGCGAGCCCGACCAGCTCGATGGCGTGTTCCTCACGCACCTGCACGGCGATCACATCGGCGGCCTGGCGGTGCTGCTCATCCACCTGCAGTTCGTGGCCGGACGCACGCGGCCCTTCGTCATCGCGGGCCCCGCGGGCACCGAGGACCGCGTGACGCAGCTGCGCGAGAGCGCTTACCCCTCGCTGCTGCGCGGGGGCCTGCCTTTTCCGCTGCTCTATCGCCACTGGAAGGTGCCCGGCGAGGTCGAGGTGCTCGGTCGCCGGGTCCGCGCCATCCGGGCGAGGCACGATCGATTCTCGATGGCGACCTCGCTGCGCGTCCACGGGAGCGACTATGCGTTGGCCTTCAGCGGTGACACCGGCTGGCAGGACGGGCTGGCCGAGCTCTCGACGGGCGTCGACGCCTTCGTCTGCGAGTGCAGTGGCGTCAAGGCCGGTTATTGGGCGCACCTGAGCGTCGAGGAGCTCGAGGCGCACCGCGCGGCGCTCAGCCCGCGGCGCTTCTTCGTCAGTCACCTCAGTGAGGAGTCGCGGGTGGCCGCGGCGGCGTCCGAGACCCTCGCCGCCGAGATCGCGGACGACGGGCTGGTGGTCGACTTCGGCTGAGGAGTCTCGCTGCGCCGCCCGCCGTTCGGCGGCTCGCACTCACTGCCAGTCAGCGGCGGCCGCGTCGGCGCTCCGCAGGGCCCAGCACATGGCCGAGGTCGTGTGCGCCACGCCCACCCGTCCCGCGCGGTCCAGCAAGATGAGCCCCGCCGCGCCGGCCGTGCGGCGGGTGAGATCGGCGGTCAGTCGGGCAGCCGCCGCGCGTGGGTGCTCGCCCGCGCGCAGGCCGTCCACGCCTGCGCGCGCCAGGGTCATGCGGATGATCGCCTCGCCCATGCCCGTGCTGCTCGCCCCGCCGGCCTCGTCGTCACAGTAGGTGCCACAGCCGATGAGGGGCGCGTCGCCCACGCGCGCCGGGTGCCGCCCCGGGGTGCCGCCCGTGCTCGTCCCCGCCGCCAGGCGCCCCGCGGCGTCGATGGCCGGCGCAAGCGTGAAGGACAACCCACGCGGCGTGATGCCGCGATGCCCCTGACCCGCGGCTGCGAGCAGCGCGTATCCAGATCTCGTAGCGTAGCCTACAGCCCCATTCGTCATCCGA
>CALBMW010000665.1 GCA_937896275.1 uncultured Myxococcales bacterium | reverse complement strand
CGCCTAGGGTGTCGCCATGAGCTCGCCCTCGACGCCGGCCGACCCGAACCGCAAGGTGCGGGCCTCGATCCTCGATCGTCTCCTCGACGACGAGCCCGGCGACCGGCCCGAGCGGCCTCCGATGCGTGTTCAGAGCCGCAACCAGTTCGCTCGATCGCTGATGCGCGACCTGGGATGGCTGCTCAACACCCGTTGCACGGCCCGCGTGCCGGTGGGCAAGGAGGCCGGGCCGCGCACGGTGCTCGACTTCGGCGTCGACGACATGACCCACCTCGCGCCCGCCTCCTACGATGACCGCCTGATCATGGCGCGCGTGCTGAAGGAGGCGATCACGGCCTTCGAGCCGCGCCTCCAGGTTGTGCGGTTGACGGTCGAGCCGATGGCGGGCAAGCATCGCGAGGTCGAGGTACGGCTCGAGGCCTGGCTGTGGACCGATCAGGTGCGCGAGCCGGTGTCCTTCCGAGTGATGCTCGACCTCGGCCGGGGGGAGGCGGAAGTCCGTGGGAGCTGACGTCGAGGCGCAACTGCTCGAGCGATATCGCGAGGAGTTGCTCTTCCTGCGCCGCATGGGCGCCAAATTCGCGAAGCAGTACCCGCGCCTGGCGCGAAGGCTCGAGCTGGACGGCGGGCAGTCGCCCGATCCTCACGTCGAGCGGTTGCTCGAAGGCGTGGCCTTCCTCACCGCGCGCCTCCAGCACGCGCTCGCCGGCGAGCTGCCCGAGATCACGGCCGGTCTGCTCGGCAACCTCTACCCGCACTTCACCCAGCCGGTGCCGTCGATGGCCATCGCGCAGCTCCAGCCGGACGAGGGCGGCGCGGGGCTGACGACCGGGCTCGAGGTGCCGCGGCACACCAAGCTGTTCATCGAGACCAGCTTCCAGCGCCGCACCTGTCGTTTTCGTACCTGCTATCCGGTGACGCTGTGGCCCATCGAGGTGACCGCCGTGAAGGTGGTCAACCCCAACGGGGTGCCCTTCCTCGGCGGGCGCACCTACGGCAACGTGCGCGCCTGCCTGCAGGTGTCGATCAAGACCAACAGCGAACCGCTGTCGCTGCTCTCGCCCGAGACGCTGCGCTTCTACCTGGACGGTGAGCCGGCGCAGAGCGGCACCCTCTACGAGCTGCTGAGCTCGAACCTGATCGGCGTGGCGGTGCTGCCGGGGGGCAAGTCGCCGCCGCTGGGCGCGACACCTCACCTGGGGGGCGCCCGCCCGGCGGGCTTCGCCGAGGACGAGGAGGTGCTGCCCTCGAAGGGGCACGCGCTCCGCGGCTACAGCCTGCTGCAAGAGTACTTCGCGCTCCCGGAGAAGTTCCTCTTCGTCGACGCCTTCGACCTCGACTTCTCGAAGGCGGACGAGACCGCGGACTTGCTGTTCCTGTTCGACGCGGCGCCCCGACGGCGGCTGTCTCTGAGCCCCGACAGCATGCGGCTCGGGTGCACGCCGATCATCAACCTGTTCGAGAAGCTCAGCGAACCGGTCCACGTCGATCACAAGAAGCTCGAGTACCGGCTGCAGGCGGACGCCCGGTGGGAGCGGACCACCGAGGTGCACTCGATCACGGCGGTCAGCACCGGCCTGCGCGCAGACGACGAGGAGGCGCTGGTCAAGCCGCTCTATGGGCTGGGCCACTCCAGCGACGAGGGCATCGTGTACTGGGACATGCGCCGGCGACCGTGCCAGGCCAAGGACATGCCGGGCACGGACGTCTTCTTGTCCTTCGTCGACGACGATCTGCGCCGGCGCTTGCCGGTGGCCCAGACCCTGCGGGCGCACTGCCTGTGCACCAACCGCGATCTGGCCACCCACATCGACCAGGGCGAACGCCTTCACATCGAGGACGGGCCACACGCGCTGGTGCGCACGCTCACCCGGCCCACCGCTCAGCTGACGCCGCCCCTGATGGGGGCGACCCTCTGGCGCCTGGTGTCTCACCTGTCGTTGAGTCACCTCGGGCTGCCCGATGGCGAGGCGGCGACCGAGGCGCTGCGGGAGCAGCTCAGGGTCTACGCGTTCACGAGCGCCGAGTCGATCGAGCCCCAGCTCCTGGCCATCGATCAGGTACGGCGCGAGACGGTGGCGCTGCGGGCGGACGACCAGGCGTGGCGTGGCTTCGTGCGCGTTCAGCGCATCACGGTCCGCCTCGATGAGGATCGATTCAGCGGCCGCAGCGCGATGGTGCTGGGTGCCGTGCTCAACGAGTACTTCGCGCTTCACGCTTCGGTGAACGTCTTCACGCAGCTGGTGCTCGAGTCGCGGCAGAGGGAAGGGACCTGGAAGGTATGGCCGCCGATGATTCCGAAGACCACGCTGCCCTGACGGCCTTCTTCAGCAACGCGCCGTCCTTCGACTTCTTCCAGGCGGTGAAGCTGGTCGAGGCGGCCGAACGCTGGGATCGGCGCCGCGAGGGCGGACTCGAGGTCGTGCCGGTGGGCTCGGCGGCCGAGCCCGACGAGGAGCCCGTCCGGTTCTGGCAGCACGTGTCGCTGGCCTTTCCGGCCAGCGACGTGCGCTCGATCGAGCCGCAGCCGCGCGACGCGGGCACGCCCCGGATCGAGGTCACGTTCCTGGGCCTCAATGGCCCCAGAGGGCCGATGCCGCTGTTCTACGCGCAGCTCATCCGGCGCAGGCAGCTGCTGGGCGATCACGGAATTCGGGCCTTCTTCGACATCTTCAACCACCGGCTGGTGTCGCTGCTCTATCGGATCCGGCAGCGTCACCGCCCGACCCTGCACACCACGCGCCCCGAGGAGCACCCGGTCGCGGGCTTCCTCGCCGCGTTCGCGGGGGTGAGCACGCCCGCGGCCGCCGAGACCTTCGCGCAGGCGCACGTAGACGCCGACGGCGTGCCGAGGCACAACCTCAAGGCGCGCGACCTGCTGTTTTACTGTGGGCTGCTCTGGCACCGCGACCGGTCGATGCTGGGCCTGTGCCGCATGCTGTCCCACTACTTCGCGATGCCGGTGAGAGGCAGCGAGCTCAGCGGGCGCTGGATTCGGCTGGCCTCGGATGCACGCACCGGGCTCAGCGCGCTGAGCTCTCAGGACCGCAACAATCGCCTCGGCGTGACCGCCGTGGCGGGCTCGCGCGTGTGGGATCCGCAGGCCGGCTTCGAGCTGCACCTGGGCCCCTTGGAGTGGGACGCGTTCTGCGACTTCCTGCCCACGGGAGATCGGTTCGTGTCGCTGGTGCAGCTGGCGCGGTTCTACGTGCGCTCGGCCTTCGACTTCCAGGTGCACGTGTCGGTGAAGTCCGAGGTGGTGTTCGAGGCGCGGCCAGGGCTCTCGGCGTCGCCGCGGGGGCCTCGCCTGGGTTGGAGTTCCTGGCTCATGAGCCGACCCTTCCCGGCCGGCGATCCGCGCACGGTGTGCGTCCCGGGCCGCACCCAGACCGAGGCCGACGTCCTTTGCGCCCGCGCGGCCGAGGCGCGCGCCGCCGAGGCCGCGGCGGGCGCCTGATCTCGGGGGCACGG
>CALBMW010000664.1 GCA_937896275.1 uncultured Myxococcales bacterium | reverse complement strand
CCCGCCCAACCCGCCCAACCCTCGCTGCCCGGGCCGCGATAGGCCGGCGCCCTCGGCCGGCCGCCCAGACGTCTCGCGCGTCGGCGCCGCGAAATTTCCGCCGCGCCGCACCACTGGTAGGCTGCCGCCATGGAAGAAGACCCGAGCGATCCGCCGAGCGAACTCGACGACCCCAACCTCTACATCAACCGCGAGTTCAGCGTCCTCGCCTTCTTCAGGCGGGTCCTCTCGATGGCCGCGCGCCCCGAGACGCCCCTGCTGGAGCGCCTTCGCTTCCTCACGATCACCAGCACGATCCTCGACGAGTTCTTCGAGATCCGCGTCGCGGGCCTCAAACAGCGCGCCCAGCTCGGCCTCTCGCGCCCCGGCCCCGACGGCCTCACGCCCCTCGAGACGCTTCGCGGCATCAGCGAGCGCGTGCGCCTGATCGTCGACGAGCAGTATCGCCTGCTCAACGGCCACGTCCTGCCGTCCCTCGCCGAGGCCAACATCGTCATCCTCCGCCGCCACGACTGGACGCCCGCGGTGCGCGCCTGGGCCGCCCGTCACTTCGAGGATCAGGTCGCCCCGGTGCTGACGCCGGTGGGCCTCGATCCCGCCCATCCCTTTCCGCGCGTCCTCAACAAGGGGCTCGCGATGATCGTGCAGCTCGAGGGCAACGACGCCTTCGGCCGCAGCAGCGAGCACGCCGTCCTCCATGTGCCGCGCTGCCTGCCGCGCGTCCTTCCCTTGCCGCCCGAGCTCTGCGACGGCGGCCTGACCTTCGTGCTCCTCTCGTCGGTCGTCCACGCCCATGTGGACGGGGCCTTCCCGGGCATGCGCGTCACCGGCTGTCACCAATTTCGCGTCACCCGCAACGCCGATCTGTGGGTCGAGGAGGAGGAGGTCGAGGACCTGCTCGACGCCCTCAAGGGCCAACTGCACCACCGCCGCTTCGGCGACGCGGTGCGCGTCGAGGTCGCCAGCAACTGCTCGGACGCGCTGACGACCTTCCTCCAGGAGCAGTTCTCGCTCGCGGACCACGACGTCTACCGGGTCGACGGCCCCGTCAACCTGCACCGCCTCAGCGCGATCTACGACCTGGCGGACCGCCCCGAGCTGAACTTCCCGCGCTTCGTCCCGGCCCTCAGAGCCCCCTCCGATCACGACATGTTCGGCCTGCTCGATCGCGGCGACATGCTGCTGCACCACCCCTACGAGTCCTTCACGCCGGTCGTGGATCTGCTGCGTCAGGCCGCTGAGGATCCGGACGTCCTGGCCATCAAGCAGACCGTCTACCGCACCGGCGCCCACTCGCCCTTCGTCGAGGCGCTGGTGCAGGCGGCCCGCGCCGGCAAGGAGGTCACCGCCGTCATCGAGCTGCGCGCCCGCTTCGACGAGGCGGCCAACATCGGCCTCGCCACGCAGCTTCAGGAGGCCGGCGCGCACGTCGTCTACGGGGTGGTGGGCTACAAGACCCACGCGAAGATGCTGCTGGTGGTGCGCCGCGAGGGCGGCAACCTCAAGCGCTACACCCACCTCGGCACGGGCAACTACCACACCGGCACCGCCCGCGCGTACACCGACTTCAGCTACCTCACCAGCCGCAAGGACATCGGCGAGGACGTCCACCACATCTTCATGCAGTTGACCGGCCTCGGCCGCGCCAAGCGCCTGCACAAGCTTCTGCAGTCGCCCTTCACGCTGCAGCGCATGCTGCTCGAGCGCATGGCGTTCGAGGCGGAGCAGGCGCGTCAGGGCAAGCCGGCGCGCATCATCGCGAAGATGAACGCCCTGCAGGATCCGGCCATCATCCAAGCGCTCTACCGCGCGTCCCAGGCCGGCGTGAGCATCGATCTCCTGATTCGGGGCATCTGCTGCCTGCGCCCTGGCGTGCCGGGCGTCTCGGAGAACATCCGCGTGCGCTCGACCGTGGGGCGCTTCCTCGAGCACACCCGGATCGTCTACTTCCACGCCGCGGGCGAGGAGCGTGTCTACCTGGCGAGCGCGGACTGGATGGGGCGCAACCTCTACCGGCGCGTCGAGACCTGCTTCCCGATCGAGGACGAAGCCCTCAAGGCGCGAGTCCTCGAGGAGGGGCTGTTCCGCTACCTCGAGGACAACGTCGGCACCTGGGAGCTGGGCCCGGACGGCGCCTTCACGTCGATCGTGGCAGAGGAGGGCGCGCCGCGCCGCTCGGCGCAGGAGCAGCTCATCGCGAGGCTGGCAGAAACCTGAGTAATTTAGACACCTTGCGCTATTGCCAGGTCAGCGTGTAGCCCACCTCTGCGAAGGCGCGCGCCTCGGTCTCGAGATCGGCCCGCGTCATCGGACGATCGTCCAGCCAGCCATCGGGGAAGGCCAGGTGCACCGTGCGCTCGCCGGCCTGCAGGTCGATCCGGGGCCGCTGCTTGGGGCTGCGCGTTCGGTTCAGGCGCGAGGCCAGGCGCAGCAGCAGCACCAGCCGCGTCGTGCGCTCCACCTGCGATCCCACCAGGACCCGGATGCGATCCAGCACGATTCGGCGTCGCTGCTCAAGCACGAGGGCCGCGACGAGGCACTGCTCGCCCCGCGAGAAGCCGGGCAGGACGCTGTTCTCGACGAGGTAGCTGCTGTGACGGTGATAGCCGGTGTAGCCGATCGCCATGCCGATCTCGCGAAGCTGAGCGGCCCACCGCAGCGCGCGCCCGGCGTCGCCTGGATCGAGGCCCCAGCGGTCCTGCACCTGCGCCAGGAGCAGCAGCGCCAGCCGCTCGACGCGCTCCGCCTGCGCCGGATCGGCGCCGTAGCGATCCCGAAGCTGGCGCACCGACTTCTCGCGCGTGTCGCCGCCAGCGTGGCCCAGCCGCCCGAGCATGTCGAGCAGCACGCCCTCGCGCAGCGCGCCCTGCGCGGCGACCAACTTCTCGACGCCCAGGCTGCGGAAGACGGCGTCGAGCACCGCGAAACCACCCGCCAGCACCAGGGCGCGCTCGGGCTTGAGCCCCGGCAGCGTGACCGCGTCGACGTGGCCCGCGGCGACCAGCGCGCGTCGCATGCTGTGCAGCCCGACCGGGGTGATGGAGTGATCGCCCCAGCCATTCGCCTGCAGGATGTCCTGAATGGCGGTGATGGTGCCGGACGAGCCGTAGACGTCGCTCCACCCCAGCCTGCGGTACAGCCGGTGGACCGGGCCCAACTCCAGGCGCGCGGCGACGGTGGCTTGCTCGAAGGCCGCCTCGGTGAGCCGCCCGTCGGGAAAGAACCGCTGCGTGAAGCCCACGCAACCCATGAACAGGCTGTCGGCTCGCAGGATGTGATCGCCCTCGCCCACGATGCACTCGGTGCTGCCGCCGCCGATGTCGACCACCAAACGTCGCGCGCCGCCGTCGTCGTGCAGGTCGTAGCTGACGCCCAGGTAGATCAGGCGCGCCTCTTCGGCGCCGGAGATGATCTCGATGGGGTGACCCAGGGCCAACTCGGCGCGCGCGAGGAAGTCACCCCCGTCGTGCACGCGGCGCAGCGTGTTGGTGCCGACCGCGCGCACCTGATGAGGCGGCACGACGCGCAGGCGTTGGTTGAAGCGGGCGAGCGAGTCGAGGGCGCGCTGCTGGGCGTCATCGCTCAGGTTGCCGTCGGCGTCGAGGCCCCGGGCGAGCTGCACCTGATCCTTGAGCCGGTCGAGGACGTGGATGTCGTCGCCCACCACCCGCGCCACCACCAGGTGAAACGAGTTGGACCCCAGATCGATCGCAGCGTGCGTGTCTTGCGGCATCTGCGTCCTCGGCGCGGGCTACCCCTACCAGACGAGCGGAGCCGAGGCAAACGACGCGGGGGGGGGTGTTGGTTACGAGAGGTTCACATAGTTTGCCTCGCGAGCAGTGAGTGGGGGGCTTCCCCGAGATCGCCGCGCGGGCGCGCGGCCAATGAGGCAATACGAGGAACGATGATTCGCACGATCAAGGTGATTGCGCTGCTGGGCGTCGCGCTCTTCTGGGGCTGTGACGACGGCGGGGGGACGGGCAGCGAGGACGCTGGCGTCGACATGGGGATCCCCGGCGCGGGGGGCGGTGGCGTCCCGGGCGTGGGCGGCGAGCCCG
>CALBMW010000663.1 GCA_937896275.1 uncultured Myxococcales bacterium | reverse complement strand
GCCCGCCTGCGCGGCGTCGACCTTCTCGCGGCTCTGCCCCGTCAGTGAGGACAGGCCACCGATGCGCACCTCGTCGCCGCCGTTGGGCGCCAGGCTGCCCGAGTCCAGCGTCCCGCGCCACACGCGGACGATGGACAGCTTGCCCACGTGCTGCACGTGCTCGGTCTTGAACACGCGCGCGGCCAGCCCGGGGCCCTCCGGATCGATGTGCAGGCGCCGCGCGGTGACCGACGGCTCCGGCGTCTCGTGGCGCAGCAGCTTCAACAGCCGCCAGATACCGGCGTTGCGCTCGGCGCTCCCAAAGAGGACCGGCACGAGCAGATCCTGCTCGAAGTCGCGCGCGAGTTGGCTGTAGAGCTCGTCGCGCGAGGGCATGACGTCCTCGAGCACCTGCTCGAGCAGCCCATCGTCGAAGTCGGCCAGCGCTTCGATGAGCTGCTCGCGCGCGGCGCGCTCCTCGGTGGCGAGGGTGGGCGGCAGATCGATCGGCTCGGAGTGGCGGCCCGGTCGGAAGCGCCAGGCGCGCTCGCTCACCAGATCGACGAAGCCGCGCACCTCGCCGTGCTCGCGGATCGGCACCTCGCGAAGCACCAGGGGCCGCTGGCTGACGGCGCGCAGGGCCTCGAGCACGTCCTTCACGCGGGTCTGGGTGGTGTCGATCCGGTTGATGAAGATCACGTGGGGGATGGCCCGCGCGTCGAGGTCGTGCAGCAGCGGCGCGAGCGTCACGGCCTTCTCGGGCAAGGGCTCGCAGACCACCACCGCGGCGTCGACCACGCTGAGCGCGTCGAGGCCGTCCTGAGCGAACTCGATGCTCCCGGGGCAGTCGAGGAAGGTGTAGGTGTCGCCCAACCACGTGACGCGGGCGACGTTGAGTTCGACCCCCATCTGGTGGGCGCGCGCCTCGGCCTGACGATCGCCGACGGCGTTGCCATCAGCGACCCGGCCTCGCTGATCGGTGGCGCCGGTCGTCGCGAGCAGGGCCTCCAACAACGTGGTCTTCCCGCTCTGGTAGGGACCGACGATGGCGATCGCGCGGGGGGCGCTGGGTGGACGCTGCGGCATGGGAGCTCCTCGGGCGTGGCCCGGCGACCCCCGGGCGTTGGCGTTCGCGCGCGAGGCAAGGCAAGGCGCGTGCCGAGGGCACCGTTCATGGTGCCAAGCGGATCGGGGCGCGCTCACCGGCGTGGGGTGTTACGAGGGCGTGACGTCAAGGGGGGGCGGGGCGCGACGCGGGGGGAGCGTTCGCGCCCCGCCCCCAGGGCGGGCGATGGGCCTGTCTCAGCGGCAGGCGCCGTTTACGCAGGCCCCGCTGGCGGCGCAATCTGTGTGGGTGGCGCACTCGGGGCTCAGCTCGACGGGGTCGTGGCAGTAACGCTCGTGGCACACCTGGCCCCCACCGCAGTCGCCGTCGCCCCAGCAAGCGGTCCGGCACTGCGCGTCGACGCACTCGAGGCCCTCGCCGCAGTCGCGGTTGCGTACGCACCGGGGGTGGGCGAAGACGTCCGGCATGCAGATGCCGTGGTCACAGAACGCGTGGGCCTCGCAGTCGGGGTCCGCGGCGCAGCGGTCATGGCAATCGGCGTCGATGCACACGCCGTCACCGCACTCGGCGTTGGCGTGGCAGGCGACGTCGCGATCGGCGGCCGGATCGCAGCGCCCGGCCTCGCAGGCCGTCCCGGCGGGGCAGTCGGCCTCGTGGGCGCAGGCGGCGAGGCATTGGCCGTTTTGGCAGGCCGCGCCGGCCGAGCACTGCGCGTCGAACTGGCAGGCCTCCATCCCATGGTCGTGGGCGACGACGCACTGGCCGTCGTGGCAGCTCATGTCCGCCGCGCAGTCTCGCGCGTCGACGCAGCCCTGGGGGTCGGGAGCGCGGCAGAGGCCGTCCTCGCACAGCTCGCCGGAGGGGCAGTCGCACAGGTTCTCGCACGGCAGCGGCTCGGGGGCGGGGTCGACGCAGGCGTGGACCTCGGTGTCACAGACCTGCCCGTCGGGGCATTGGCAAGAGGCCTCGCACGAGGCGCTGCCCGCCACGCACGCGCCCTCGATGCAACGCTCGCCCGCGTCACACTGCGCGTCGTTGCCACAGGCGGCGTTCGGGTCCTCCACGCAGGCGCCGCCCTCGCAGAGCTGCCCGGCGGCGCAGTCGGCGTCGCGCCCGCAGCCCGGGACGGGCGCCTCGCCCTGGCAGCGTCCGTCGACGCACACCTGGCCGTCGCGGCAGTCCGCCGTGCGCCCACACTCCGGTCGACCGGGGGCCGGCACGCCGTCGACGCAGGCGTAGCCCTCGGGCAGCGCGGAGTCATCGGCGCAGTGCGGGGCGCAGCGCCCCTCGAGGCAGAAGGCGCCGAGGCCACAGTCCGCGTCGAGCTGGCATTGCATGCGGCAGGTCCCATCGACGCAGACGTCGCTGCCCACGCAGTCCGCGTCGGCGGCGCAGCGGTCGGCCTCGAAGCACTCGCCCGCCTCACAGACGCAGCCGGGCATGCAGTCGCCGTCCCGGCCGCAGCTGTTGTCGGCGTTGCCGCCGCCTGCGCCGCCGCCTCCGCCACCGCCGACCCACACACAGCGACCGAGGGCGTTGCAGGCCTGGCCCGCGGCGCAGTCCGCCTGGGCGCCGCACTCGCCCGGCGCGCCGCCGGCTCCGGGCACGCACTCCCCGTCGGGCGAGCAGACCTCGCTGCCGGGGCAGTCGAGGTCGATGAAGCAAGGGATCGAGGCGGGTGGGTTGAGTGGATCGCGTCCGCCGACGCACGCGCCGTCGGCTGCGCAGGCCGCGCCTTGCGGGCACTGCAGGTCGCTGTTGCAGCCGGTGGGTCGACAGTCGCCGTGCTGGCAGTCATAGCAGCCGGTGTCGTCGCAGTAGTCGTAGCGGTCGCCGTGGATGCAGTCGAAGCAATCGTCCCACTCACAGCCGACCAGGGTGAGCAGGGCGAGCAGCGGGGAGAGACGCAGGGCATTTCGCATGGGAGTTCACCTCGGGTGTTCGTGACGCCGGGGCCCTTGCGCAAGGCCCGTGCCGTCGTCGCGGCCCCTTGTTTGGGGCGGCTTCGGGCCTCGCCGTGAACGCCGCGCCACACCTGCTGTGGCCTGCGGTCACACCCCCGCGCGCGGCTTGACCCCCGCCGTGCCCTCGGTCCACAGTCCCGGGGTGCGCGCCGCCCTGCCCACCGCCAAGTTGGTCCTCGCCGCCCTGCTGCTGCCTGGCTGCGTGCTCGACACCGAGACCTGTGGCTTCGGCTTCGTCGA
>CALBMW010000662.1 GCA_937896275.1 uncultured Myxococcales bacterium | reverse complement strand
GTCGCCCTCGAGGCCGACGCGATGCGGCGGGGCGGCGATCCCGTCGCCGCGCTGGCGCGCGCCGCGGAGGCGATGGCGCTCGCCGGCGAGCACAACGAGCACGACGCGACGGTGCGCCTGGTCTGGGTCGAAGCCCTGTGGGCCGCCGGTAAGGCGGACACCGCGCGCACCGCGCTCGCCGAGGCCGTCGCCCGTCTCGACGCCCGCGCGGACCGCATCAGCGAACCCGCGTGGCGGCGCAGCTTCCTCGAGGTCGTCCCCGAGAACGCGCGCACCCAGGCCCTGCGGGGCGCCTGGGCGATCGACGGGCGCGCGCCCCGATCTGCCCCTGATCCCGTCGCCTGACCCGGGCCCTCGACGCTGTCACCGGCTGCGGCCCGCGACCGTGTCTCCCGAGCGTCGTGGGCTGACAGATGCGTCACACCGCGCTAGCATGACGTCGCGCGGTATTTTTTCCGCGCGCCCGAGGCGGCGCCTCGACCCCGTGCAGGCCACCGCGCCGCCCAAGATGGAGGGCGCCGCGATGACTCACGAAAACGAGACACACACCTTCACCGTGCCCCCGACCGAGTTGGCCGTCGAGGACTTCGGCCGGCTGCTCGCGGCCGTCGACACCCGCCGGCGCCGTCACCGCGAGGTCCTGCGACGCATCCTGGCGCGGGTGGCCGCCGCGGACGGCCCGATCAGCGCCAACGCGCGCAAGGTCTTCTCGATCTTCGCCGACGTCCCCGAGGACCAGATCGAGGCCTACGCCGCCGCCGCGCCGCCCAGCGCGCGACAGATGGCCAGGGTGGATCCGGCTCAGCGCGAGCGGATGGTCGCCTGCGCCCTCGCGGTCGCCCTGTGTGATGGGCGCTTCGAGCCCGAGCGGCGCGACTTGGCGGCGAGCTATGCGCGGTCGCTCGGCGTCGGCGACGGGCGCTTCGACACGCTCTCGCAGCTCGGCTGCCTGTGGTTCCTGCACCAGGAGATGCAGCACCTCTACGCCTACGGGCACCCGGACGAGACCGAATACGCGGCCTTCCTCGAGACCGTCGAGCGCCTGGGCGTCCCCTTCGCCGTCGTCGAAACGCTGCAGACTGCGTTCCTGAGTCACCGCGGCTGGCTCGATCGCCGCGCCGCCGTGGACTGGCACCGGGCCGATCACGCCGCCCACCCGGACCTGTCATCGCCCGGGGCAGCGGGGTGGACCCCTCCGCGCCGCGTCTGGGGCTGAGAGGCTGGCGGCAAATCGTCCGCCGGCTGCGGACGCGCCGGGCGGGCGCCGCGCCGCTACCCCGCGACGCCGAGATCGCTCAAGCGCGAGACGCCCGGGGGCGCGTCCCGCATCACCTCCAGGATGCCCATCGGGGGGAGGCTCAGCCCCAACAGCCGCAGGAACTTCGTCGAGTCCGACGTCCCAAACGTGCGCTCCAGCCTGCCCTCGGTCACGCCGAGTGCCCGCGCGATGGCCGCGAGGTCGCCCTCGAAACCCTCGTCCTTGGCGCCCGTCTCCGGGTTCTCGCCGAAGACCGCGCGCCCCAGAGACTCGCCGTTGCGCCACACCTCGAAGCTCCAGGCTGCGGCGTTGTGATCGAAGAAGTAGAGGACCACCTCGCCGATCGAGCAGATGCCCTTTCCTTCGGTGTACACGCAGACCCAGCCGCGGTCGGTTGCACCAAATTCGCTCGCCGCGCCGACCACGGCGCGCAACCTCGCCTGCCTGGCGGCGGCGATCACGGCTTCGACCTCGCTGCGGGTCGCGTAATAATCCCAGAGTTCGCTCATGGCGCGAGCATCGGCCGGAACGAGCGCCGATGCAACGGCTGCTTGTGACCAAGCCAAGGACGCCCGCCGCACAACACGGTCGGCCACGCGCCTTCGGCGGCCCAGATCGGAGCCGGCGCGCCGGCTCGCTGCGCTCCCCCCGCGGTCGCCGGCCAGCTCAACATGCCCGGTGCACCTGCGCCGCAGGCCGTCGTCAGCCCATCGTTTCGGCGTCGATGAGCGGCTCCTCGCCGGTGCGCGCCGACGCACACCACGCGCAGTTGGCCGCCGCACAGCGGTCGTCATGTTGCGTGCGCACCGTCACCACCGGCACCGGCGAGCGCCGCATGACGTCCTCGGCGACGCTGCCCAGCACCAAGCGGGCGACCCCCTGGCGTCCGTGTGTGCCCATCACGATTAGATCGGCCCGGAAGTGCTCGACCGCGTCGATGAGGCGCTTGGCCACGGGCCCGCTGACCACGTGTGATGTCACCGAGACCCCCCGCGCGGCAAAGAGCGGCTCGAAGGTCTCGCGCAGACGCTCGACCGTGCGGCCCGCCATCCAAGGACCCGCCGCCTCGACCTCGCCGGGCGCGACCTCGATCCGGGCGTCCTCGGGGACCCCGTCGGGCAAGGTGTCGACGTGGACGAGGTGAACGATGGCACCAAAGGCGCGGGCCAACTCGACACCATGCAGGGCGACGTCCCGGGCACATCGCGAGAAGTCGAGGGCGACGAGGATGCGTTCGTAGGTGGGCATGCTCTCTCCACACTGTGACGGTCGGCGGGCAGTGCCGTCAGCACGGTGGAGTGTGGCAGGCGTCTCGCTCGCGCGAAAGGACAGCCGCCGGCCGCGCGCCCCCCCAAACCTGTTGGTGAGAGGCTACTGCGCGCCGTAATCCAGGCTGAGCTGCGCCGCCACGTAGGGCGCCCCACGGTCCAGGGGGTGCTGCGCCCATCCGCCGGCGAGCACCGCCAACTTGGGGCTGCCGCTCGCCCACCAGTCGGTCGGGATCTTCCACAGGATGAGGCCGGCGATCAGATCCCGGGTGAGATCGGTCTCGACCGTCTGCGTGCGCTCCCAGCGAGCGCCGACCAGCAGGTAGGTACGCGTGGGATCCTCGGCCATCAACAGATAACCCAGCGTCGGCCGCGCCACGAGCATCTGATCGGTGGCCGCGAGGGCGATGTCATAGTAGGGCTCGTACCAGGTGTCCCCCACGTCCTCCACCGACAACCACATGAAGCGCAGCTCGGCGAACGCGACGACGTTGCCCAGCTTCAGTCGAGGCGTCGCGCGCCCCTCGACCAAGAGCCCGTGGGTGACCTTGCCCTCGGTGATGCCCCCTCGGTCATCCACATCGTCCAACGACCAGTCGTCCGGCGTCGGCGAGGGCTCGAACAGGTGTCCGAAGGTGCCGAAGAACTGCATGTACTGCGCAGAGAGGCGCAGCTGCAGCAGGGCCACGGGCAGCGTCTCGATGTAGGCCCCCGCCCAGAGGTAGGCCGGGCTCAGCCCGTTGGTCAGGCCCACGTCGAGGTAGGTCTTGCGCAGCAAGAGGCTCTCCGAGTCGAAGAGCGGTACGCGCCAACCCACATCGGTGATGGCGTTGACGCCCACGGGGATGCCGCGGAGCCCCAGATCGGTGTGCAAACGCCAGCCACCCTCGGCCGGCTGCGCGCGCGCTGCGCCGGTCAAGGCCATGGCCAGGACCATGGCCGCCCCAAGACTCCGTCTCATCGATCACCCCCTCGCGAGGCCGCATCAGAACACGTCGACACCGCCCTGTCAGCCTGCGAACTGCACCTTCGGCGCGAGGGGATCACCGGATCGCCACGCCAGGCGCCGGGAGGCTCATGGTCGACGTTCGGTGACAGCGAGCCTCGCGCGACCCCGACCTCAGCGGTGTCGGGCTTCGGTGACGTCGCCGCGCCGCGGCCGCCTCGTCCAGCGCACTCGAGGGGCGGGTGAGTCGAGCCCGCCGGCTGGGGGATGATCCCGCCCGAGCGCGCCGCTCGTGCTGCGTGGCCGTCCGCGTCGATGAGGGTGAGAGAGCGGCGCGGGGCGCGGCGATCCGCCGGATCGGCCGCCCCCCAAGGACCGGCCGCGCCCCATGCCCGCCGCAGCGGCTACTTGTCGTGGAGCAGGAAGCTGACCTTCATATCGACTCGGAACTCGGTGATCTGACCGTTCTCGAAGACGACCTTCTGCTCCTTGATCCAGGCGCCCCGGATCTCGTCCAGGGTCTGCTTCGCGCGCTCCAGCCCGGTCCGGATGGCGTCGTCGAAGCTCTTGGGCGAGCTGCAGGTCAGCTCGATCACCTTGCCCATGCTCATCTTGCTCATCGCTCTCTCCCCTTCGTCGTTGGGCGCCCGCCGGGCGCGTTCGAGAAGCGCTCGGGGTGAGAGCAAAGGGCGGGC
Source organism: uncultured Myxococcales bacterium (assembly GCA_937896275.1). Classification (GTDB taxonomy): domain Bacteria; phylum Myxococcota_A; class Bradymonadia; order UBA7976; family UBA1532; genus JACKDN01. The sequence continues at coordinate 1,163 of CALBMW010000662.1, read as the reverse complement.
CAGGGACATCGCGTCAGACGTCGGTGATGCGCACCGTCCGCGCGTAGAAGCCGCTGTCGAGGCGATTGGTCGGGATGTCCGCGTCGTCGATGGCGCAGCGGATGTCATAGAGGCCCGGCGAGGCGGGCGCCCAGGCGGTCTGCCACACGGTCCAGGTGTCGTTCTGGGTCATCGACGGGCAGACGTCCACCGGCTCGAAGGCTGCGTCCGCGCCGAACCGCACGCGGAGGGCGTCGGTGGGACGTCCGCCGCCCCAGAGGATGCCGACGACCCGATAGAGCGTGCGACCCTCGACACGCCAGCGCTCGAGGCGCACGGGCAGGGCGGCCTGGTCCTGGCTGGCTGGCCGGAAGTCGCGGGCCAACGCCGGCGTGGGGCGAGGCTGATGCGTGCGGGTGTCGAACTCGTGCATCTGGGCGGTGGCGGGCTCATCGGGGCCCACGAAGCGAAACTCGTCCACCCACTTGATGTTGGTGCAGCCATACCAGCCGGGGACGTACAGGCGAACGGGGAAGCCATGGGCGAGCGGCAAGGGCTCGCCGTTCATGCGCGTGGCGAGGAAGGCGCCGGACCGCTCGAGCTGGTCGAAGGTGAAGACCCAGCTCGCGCCGGGGGTGGAGTGGGTCGAGGGCCGGACGTGGTCGTCCACCCCCGAGATGAGCACCGCCGTGGCCGACGGATCCACGTCCGCGAAGGCCAGCAACTCGGCGAGGGGGATGCCATCCCACTCGGCGGCGCTCAACAGGCCGAAGTGGGGACCACCGTTGCCGGAGCATTCGAGGACGTGGGCCCCCATCGGGCGGACGAGGTGCGCCAACTCGTCGAGGGGCACGTCCACGGGATCGCCGACCAGCCCACGAAGCCGCAGGGTCCAGGCATCCTCGGGCCGCAGCGAGTCGGGGTAGAAGGTGCGGACGAAGAAGCGATCGTTGGCGATGACGGCCGTGTCGGGCGTGATCTCGCTCAGATCGGTGTAGAGGCGACCGTCCCAGCCGCCGTTGACGGCCTCGTGGAAAGGGATGGGATCGCCCTCGAAGTCGATGAGCTCCACCAGCTCACCGCCCGCGAAGGGATCGTCGCACTCGGGGACGGGGGCGGCGTCGGGTGCCTCGGCGTCAGGCGCGCCCGCGTCCTGCGCCTCGCCGTCGTAGGCCTCGCCGTCG
>CALBMW010000661.1 GCA_937896275.1 uncultured Myxococcales bacterium | reverse complement strand
AGGCAGCCCGCGGCGATCACCAGCATCGCCCCCGCGACGGCCGCGCTGGCCAGCGGCACCACGCGGGTGGCGGCCAGCGCAATGACCCCGATCAGCGTCAGCACGGCCACCGGGGCGCGGGCGTGGCGCGGTCGCGTGCCCGCGCTCACCTCGCTCACCAGGTAGAAGTCGGTCGAGTCCCGGAAGGTCCGCGCGAAGCCCGGCGCCGCCTGCAGCAGCAGCGTGTCGCCGTGCCGCAGCACGATGTCCCCGACCTTGCGCTCGAGGTGCACGCCGTGGCGGTGCACGGCGACCACCGCCGCGCCGTATGCGCCGCGGAAGTTGGCCTCTCGGATGCTCGTACCCACCAGCGGCGAGCCGCGCGACACGACGGCCTCATGCAGCAGCCAGTCGTCCCCGTCGTCCTCGTGCGGGTGGGCGTCGGCGGGGCGCAGTCCGCGGCGCCGCTGCAGATCGATGATCGTGTCGAGCACGCCGGCGAAGGTCAGCCGGTCGAGCGCCATCAGAGTCTCGCCGGGGCCCACCGGCGCGATGAGCCGCCCGGCGCGCTCGATGCGCACGAGGAACAAGCCCTCGAGGTGCCGAAGGCCTGCCTTCTCGATCGACTGCCCGATGAAGGGCGCGTCCTCGGTCACGGCCAGATCGGCGGTGTACTCGCGGCGCGCGCCCTGCGCGTCCTGGGGCGTGCCCGGGATCGGCCGCAACAAGCGGCGCGCCAGCCACCAGCTGACGGGCAGCCCGACCAGCGCCACCGGCAGGCCCACGGGGGTCAGCTCGAAGAGATCAAGGCCGCGCATGCCATGCTGGAGCAGCAGTCCGTGCACGACGAGGTGAGTCGACGTGCCCAGCAGCGTGCAGGTGCCCCCGAGCACGGCGGCGTAGCTGAGGGGCAGCAGCAGGCCGCGGGTCGACTCACCGCGCCGGCGGGCCCAGGTGGCGGCGATGGGCATGAACAGCGCGACGACCGGCGTGTTGTTCAGAAAGGCGCTGGCCGCGGTGGTGACGGCGGTCAGGCGCCGGCGCGCCTGCGGCACCCCGGTCGCGGTGGCCAGCAGCCGGTGCGCGGGGCGGTCGAAGGCGCCTGTCTCGCGCAGCGCGGCGGTCAACACGTAGAGGCCGGCCAACGCAATGACGCCGGGGTTGGCGAAGCCGGCGAACGCGGCCTCGGGTGCCAGGACGCCGGTCACGAGCAGCACCACCAGCCCGCCGAGCACGACCATCTCGGACGGAAACCGATCGCTGGCCAGCGCCCCGAGGACGCCGAGCGCGACGCCCACCGCCAGCCACGCTTCCCAGCCCATCGTCCCCCCACGCCGTCGAGCGCGGCAGCGAAACACGGGCGCGGCGGAACGCGCAAGGGGCCCGGACCCGGCGGCGTGCGAGGACGTGAAGCTCCCATGGGTCATGGCCCTGCCACTTTGAACGCTTGCGGGGCGGTGACGAGACGCTATAGTGCCCGGTACGACGGTTCGCGGGCAGGCGGCCGTCTCTGCTTCCATGGCCTGGAGCGCCGATCGATGGTCGACATCACCCCCGTACCGATCAGGGCGCTGTTGATCGAGGATCGCGATCTGGACGCTCAGGTCGTCCGCGGCATGCTCGCGCGCTCCCATCTCGCGGTGGACGTGTGCTGGGTGAGCGGGCTCGTGGGCGGGCTCGCGCGGCTCGCCTCGGACCCCTTCGACGTGCTCCTGCTCGACCTCGGCCTGGCCGACGCCGTCGGACTCGAGGGGGTGCACGCGGTGCGTCGGCGCTTCGTCGATCTGCCCATCGTGGTGCTCAGCGGGGACGACAACCCCGAGGTCGGTCTGGGCGCGGTGCGGGCCGGCGCAGACGACTTCGTGGTCAAGGGTCTCTATGACGGCGACGTGCTCGGCCGCACCGTGCGATACGCCATCGAGCGCCGGCGGGCCACGCGACGCATCCGCGTGCTCAACGCGAATCTCGAGCGCCGCGTCCAGGCGCGCACCCGCGCGTTGAGGCAGGCCAACGAGGACCTGGCCTTCGCCAACGAGGAGATGTCCGCCTTCGCGCAGACCGCGACCCACGATCTGCGGGCCCCGCTGCGCGCCATCCAGGGCTTCGCCAGCATCCTCGAGGATGACTTCGCCGAGGTCCTCGGCGCCGACGGCCGCGGCTACCTCGGCCGGGTCAGCGCGGCGTGCGAGCGGATGGACATCTTGCTCGAGGCCCTGCGCATGCTCGCCGGAGTCAGCCGATCCGCGATGCGACCGGGCAGCTGTGACCTGGGTCCGATGGCTCGCAGAATCCTGGCGGATCTGGCGCACGCCGAGCCCGATCGCGAGGTGGCCATCGAGGTGGATCCCTCGCTGCGGGCGATGGGCGACGCCGGCCTGATCGATCTGCTGCTGTCGAACCTGCTGGGCAACGCGTGGAAGTTCACGCGCCACCGGGCGGCGGCGCGCATCGCGCTGCGGCGCGTGGGTGAGGAGGGGGGCGTCGCGCTGTTCTGCGTCGAGGACGATGGGGCCGGCTTCGACATGGCGCAGGCGGGCAGCATCTTCAAGCCCTTCGAGCGGGCCCACGGCGAGCACGAGTTCGAGGGCACCGGGCTGGGGCTCGCCACCGCGCAGCGCGTCGTTCGGCGCCACGGGGGCTTCATCCGCGCCGAGGGCACCCCGGGTCAGGGGGCGCGCTTCTACTTCACGCTGGCGCCACCTCTCCGCCCGCGCGGCGAGCCGCTGGTCGCGGGCGCGGCCGAGCCATCGCCGGACGAGCTGTCGCCGGACGAGCTGTCGCCGGACGAGCTGTCGCCGGACGAGCTGTCGCTGGACGAGCTGTCGCTGGACGAGCTGTCGCTGGACGAGCCACCGCCGACCCAGCCTGCGGCGGACGGCACGGAGGGCGCGCCGGGCGAGACGCTCGACTCATGACGGCTTGGCCGCCACGCGCGCCGGCCACATCAGCTCGAAGCGCGCGCCGCGGCCCTCGCGTGGCATCAGCGTGATGGTGCCGCCCAAAGACTCGACCACGCGGCGAACCAGCGCGAGCCCCATCCCGCTGCTCTCGGCCGCGGCGTGGCCCGGGATGGTCTGAAAGACCTGAAACACCCGCTCGGCGTGGCGCGGATCGATGCCCGGCCCGTCGTCCTCGATGGCGAAGCGCCAGCCCTCGGGCTCGGGCCGAGCGGTGACCTGCACGCGGCCCTCGGACCGGTCGTGGTGCTTGACGGCGTTGCCGACCAGGTTCGCGAAGACCTGCGTCAGGAGCGTGCGCGGGGCGAAGACGACCGGCAGGTCGGTGGCGTCGATCCGAAAGCCGGGCGGTAACACCACCAGGTCGCGCACCATCTCGGGGAGCAGCCGCTGCAGGTCGAGCACCTCGGCCTCGACGGCTCGGCGCCCGGCCTGACTGTAGGCGTGCAGATCGGCCAGCATCTGGCCGACGCGGGCCAGCGCGCGCTCCAACGCAGCGAGGTTCTCGGCCGCTGGCGCCGGCAGCTCGGCCTCGTGATCCTCGCGAATCCAGCGCGCCAGGCTCGCCGCCCCCCGCACCGGCGCACGCAGATCGTGCGAGGCCGCGTAGACGAAGTGCTGCAGATCCGCGTTGGCCCGCACGAGCGCCGCCCGGCGCTCCTCGGCGAGGCGCTCGGCCGCGCGCAGCTCGGTCACGTCGCGCGCGACGGCGTAGATGAGGCCCGCGTTGACCGAGCGCCACGACAGCACGCGGTAGCTGCCGTCGCGGCACAGGTAGCGGTTCTCGAAGTCGAGCACCGCCTGGCGATCGCCGAGGCGCACCATCTGCTCGACGGTCTCCGCGCGGTCGTCGGGGTGCACGAAGTCGAGGAAGGGCCGCTGCAGCAGCTCGTCGGCGGTGAACCCGAGGACGGCCTCGAAGGCACCGTTCACGCGCTTGAAGCAGCCGTCGAAGTCGGCGACGCACATCATCACCGCGCTCACGGTGAAGAGGCGCTCGAGTGAGGCATCCAGATCCCAGCGGTCGTGGAGCGGCCGAACCACCAGCACCCGATTCGAGGGGTCGGTCGGGACGACCTCGACCGGGAAGCGGGTGCCATCGGCGCGTAATCCGACGTAGTTTCCGGCCGGGCCGCCGAGCACGCGCGGATCGTCCGATGGCTGCCCGTTGGGATGGGGTAGCGGCACCGGGGCCTGCACCACCCTGGTCAACGGCAGCCCGATCACGGCACCCGGTGCGACGCCGAAGAGGGCCTCGGCGGCTGGGTTCATCCAGCGGATGCTGCCGCGCGCGTCCGTCTCGAGGACCGCGTCGTGCACCACGGTGGCGAGCGCGCGCGAAAGCCCTTGCTGCATGACGTCCTGCCCGGTGTGAAGTGCGTCGGTACTGGGTGCCTCCTCTCATACCGCTGCCAGGCGGCGCCGTCCAGCCCTGTCGCAGCGTTGATCCGGCGAAGCGCCCAGGCTACCGTCGCGCGCATGAAGCGCCCCAAGCCCGAACTCCGCGTCCAGCCCACCACCCTGTGGGACTATCCCTCGCAGCATTACGGCACCGGCATGCAGGGGGACCGCGACTATCGCGGGGCCACGCCGTCCTATGTCATCTGGAACCTGCTGACGCGCTACACGCGCGCGGGCGACCTGGTGGTCGACCCCTTCTGCGGATCGGGCACGACCCTCGACGTCTGCCGCGACCTCGACCGCAAGGGCCGCGGCTTCGATCTGGCCCCCTACCGGGACGACATCGAGCGCGCCGACGCCCGCAAGCTGCCGCTGCCCAACGCGTCGGTCGACTTTGTGTTCATGGATCCGCCCTACTCGGACAACCTGAGCTACTCGGACCACCCCGACTGCATCGGCCACCTCAACGCCACCGATCCGGCCTACTTCAAGGCGCTCGACGCGTCCTTCGCGGAGGCGGCGCGGGTGCTGCGCGATCGACGCTACATGGCGGTCTACATCTGCGACTACCAGCAGAAGCGGCGCGGCTTCGTGCCCATCGGCACCCACTGCATGGCGTTGCTCATGCAGTACTTCAAGCCCATCGACCACGTCTGCGTCACGCGCCACAACAAGACGCTGCGGCAGGGTCAGCGCCGACAGGGCGCGCTCGAGGACAACACCTTCCTGCGCGGCTTCAACCACCTGCTGATCTGCAAGAAGGAGTTGGGCGGCTGACTCTCCGGCCGACTCACTCGGAGCGCCAGGCCACGCCCAGCAGCGCCATCCGGCGGTCGTAGGTCGGTCCGCTGCCGAAGGGCGAGGCCCAGGCGCCGCCGTGCGCCACCACCGACCAGGTGTCATCGAGCGGTCGCTCGAGGCGAACGAGCAACGAAGACCGACCCTCGTCCTCGACGAAGGCGTCGGCGGCCACGTACTGCGGATCGTCGTACATGACCCGCTGCAACTCGAGGCGTACCGAGGCCAGGATCCCGCCGGGCAGCGCGGCGTCGAGCGACACGCGCGCGGCGTGGCGGGTCTGCGGGGCGCCGAAGCTGTCGCTGGCGTTCGCGTAGAGGCTGTAGCCCGCGGTGATCAGGACCGGGCCGGTCCACGACGCGCTCAGACCGGCGCTCAGGGCGCGGTCCTCGCGGTGGGTGCCCGGGACCGCCGCCACGAGAGGCACGCCGTGGAAGCCGACGCGCGCCTCGCGGGGGCCGTCGAATCGGTGCCAAGCCAGGCCGCCGCGCGTCGAGACCGCCCAGGGGCCGGTGCCCCACGCAAGGTCCAGATCGCCCCCGATCCCGTTGTAGGCGTAGCGGCGGTCGGGCGGGTAGAGCAGGCGCTCGGCGCGCGCGCGCGTGGTGGCGGTGAAGTCGCCCAGCCGCGCGGCCACCAGGGGCCCACCCTCGAGGTGCACGTGGTCGCGTGGTCGGGCAGGATCGCGGGTCGTGCGCGCCCGGGCGCGGCCGAAGGTCCCTAGGCTGATGGCCTCGCCGACGTGGGTGGCGCCGACGCTCAAGCCCTGCAGGATCGCGTCCTCGCCGGTGCTGTCCAGGAAGCGGCGCAGGCCGCCGTGGTACTGGGCCTGCAGGATCCAGCGGCCGGCCCGCGCGGCCTCGGCGGCGTCGAGCACGACGCGCAGCACCCCGTCGGTGCGCGCGTCCTCGGCCGCGTCACCGGGCACCTCCTCGACGCGCTCGACGTTCGAGTCATAGCCCGCGGCCGACTCGACGCGCAGGCGCGCGCCCGCCGGCGATGCGGCGGCCCACCC
>CALBMW010000660.1 GCA_937896275.1 uncultured Myxococcales bacterium | reverse complement strand
GGCACCGCGGACGCCGGCGTGACGACCCCGGCGCCCGCGCCCCTGCAGGTCGCCGTGGCGCCGGCAGCGCCCGCCCCGACGGCCGTGGGCAGCGTCGAGCTGGCCGTGGTCCCGCGCTTCGACAAGATCACGGGCGACACGCGCACGCTGGACCTGATGCTGCGCCTGAAGGGGACCGGGGACATCCCCACCGAGCGTCCACCCCTCGACCTGGCGCTGGTCATCGACCGCTCCGGCAGCATGAGCGGCGACAAGATTCGGGCGGCCAAGGCGGCCGGGCTGGAGCTGCTGGGCAAGCTCGACGCCCGTGACCGCGTGACGATCATCAGCTACTCCGACTCGGTCGAGACGCGCGTCACGCGGCTGCCCATGGACGACGCGGGGCGCGAGGCGGCGCGCAAGGCCCTGCTGGCCCTCGAGGCGACCGGCATGACCGCCCTCGGGCCGGCCATGTTCGAGGCGCTCGATGCCACCGAGCGCGGGCTGGGCGACGAGACGCGCATGGCGCACGTGCTGCTGATGTCGGACGGCTTGGCGAACGTGGGCGAGAAGCGGCCCGACGCGCTGGGCGCCCGCGCCGCGCAGGCCTTCGCCCGGGGCGTCAGCGTCAGCACCATCGGCGTCGGCCTCGACTACAACGAGGATCTCATGACCCGCTTGGCCGATCAGGGCGGCGGCCGCTACCACTTCGTGCAGAACGCCGAGGCCATCAGCGGCGTGCTCGACGACGAGATGAAGGGCCTCGTCGCCACGGTCGCCCGGGGCGTCGAGTTCGAGGTGAAGGGCGGCTTGGGCGTGAAGGTGGCCAAGGTCTTCGGCTACCCCAGCACCACCGACGGCGCCGTCACCCGCGCTCGCGTGGGCGCCCTCGGCGCCGGGCAGACCCGTGAGGTCATCGTGCGGCTCGAGCTGCCCGCGCTGGCCGGCACCCGCGCCGATCTGGGCACCCTGGCCGTGATCTTCAAGGACGTGGCCGCCGACGGCGTGCCGCGCCGTATCGACCTGCCGCTGGGGGTCGACGTCACAGCGGACGCCGCCCAGATGACCGCCAGCGAGCACGCCGACGTGACCGTGCGCGTGGCCGAGGTCGAGGCCTCCGAGAAGCTCGAGGTGGCCGCCCGCGCCGCCGACACCGGCGACTTCGCCGCGGCGACGGGGGCCCTGCAGATCGCCATCGACGACCTGAAGAAGCAGGACGCCAAGGCGCCCAGCCCCAAGCTGGCCCGCCAGATCAAGTCCTTCGAGGAGGCCCGCGACGAGGTCGGTCAGGCCAAGGGCAGCGAGGCCGGCCGCAAGGCCTACACCAAGAAGTACAAGGCCAAGGCCTACACCGAGATGAAGTAGCCGGCTAGCCGGCTCGCCCTCGCGGGGGCTTCGTCTTCCGTGCGCTGGATGCCCGACCCCGAAGGCCGCTCCGTACCACGACTCTCGATGTTCGGTGATTCGAGTGGCCCCTTGGGCTGCAGCACCCGCGACGCCGTCTTCGAGGAGCCGGGTCCCTTGGTCCGCCGCGTCGAACTTGCCCGCCCCTCGACATGGAGCGCCGACGTTCGGCCGGCGAGGCTGGGACGGGGCCGCCCGTCCGCCGGTTGAAGTCGCCGCGGGTCACCCGCACCTTGTGGCCGACGGGGTACGGGTGGGACCACGGCCAAGGGCATCGCGAATCGGCGAACGCACGCCGTCGACTTCGCGGACGCCGTGGCCGGTCTGGAAGACCCGCATCGGCTCGAGGAGATCGACGACAGGCTCGAGCGCGCCGAGGAGCGGACCAGGGTCATCGGGATGGCGGTCGACCAGGTTATGTTCGTGGTCACGACCAGCCGTGGCGACGATTCGTGCCGCGCGAACCGACAGGGAGTCCACATGCCGACGCGACGCGAGACACTGATGGGAGGCGTCCTCGCGGGCGCCGCGCTCTGGCCGGGTCAGCGCTCGGCGGCGGCCACGGCCGCGGCGACCCGAGTCGACAGCTCGTCGGGCGGGGCGCCGCGACCCGAGCCCCCGGGCCAACCGGGCCGGGACTACACGCCGGTCATCACGCCGAGCGGTGCCAGCCTGCCCTGGAGGGTCATCGACGGCGTCAAGGTCTACCACCTCGTCGCCGAGGAGGTGGAGCACACCTTCGCCCCCGGGCTGGTCGCGCGCTGCTGGGGCTACAACGGGCGCGTGCACGGCCCGACGCTGGAGGCCGTCGAGGGCGACCGCGTCCGCGTCTACGTGACCAACCGCCTCGCGGCCGCCACCACGGTGCACTGGCACGGCGTCTACCTGCCAAACGGCATGGACGGCGTCGGCGGCCTGAACCAGCGCGCCATCCAGCCGGGCGAGACGTTCAGGTACGAGTGGGTTTGGAAGCAGCATGGGACCTTCATGTACCACGCGCACCACGATGAGATGACGCAGATGGCGATGGGCCTGATGGGGATGATCGTGGTCCACCCGCGGCGCCCCGCCACCGAGGACCGCGTCGACCGGGACTTCGCCTTCATGCTCAGCGAGTGGAAGATCACGCCCGGCACCCGGCGCCCCGACCCCAACGAGATGACCGACTTCAACGTGCTGACCATGAACGCCAAGGCCTTCCCGGGGACCGAGGCGTTGGTGTGCCGGCAGGGCGACCGGGTGCGCATCCGCTTTGGCAACCTGAGCGCCATGGATCACCACCCGATCCACCTGCACGGCTATCACTTCGAGGTGATCGCGACCGACGGCGGCCCAGTTCCCCCGTCGGCGCGCCAACCGGAGACGACCGTCCTCGTCGCCACCGGCAGCACCCGCGACGTCCGCTTCGTGGCCGACGCCCCCGGCGACTGGGCGATGCATTGCCACATGACCCACCATGTGATGAATCAGATGGGGCACGGCGTCCCGAGCATGATCGGGGTGCAGGCGGGCGACCTGACGAGGCGGATCGCCGCGCTCGTGCCAGGCTACATGAGCATGGGCGAGGCCGGGATGGGGGACATGGCCGAGATGGGCATGCCGGTCCCGCCCAACAGCATCCCGATGGTCGGCGGTCGAGGCCCCTTCGACGTCATCACGATGGGCGGGATGTTCAGCATCCTGAAGGTGCGCGCGGGGATCGGTAGCTACGACGATCCGGGCTGGTACGACCACCCACCGGGCACGCGGGCCGAAGCGGCGACCGCGGAAGCCTTGGCGCGCGACGGCATCGAGGTGCCGCGATGAGGGCGCGCCTGCTGCTGAGCCTGCTGCTGGCGGGCTGCGCCTCGACGCGGCCCACGCTGGGCCCGGATCACCCCGCCGATCCGTCCCGCGGGGGCCGCCCCCTGGCGTCCGTGGGGGCCGCGCTGGCGCCGGACTTCGTCCCCGAGGCCGGCCCCGCCCTGCCATCGCATCAGGGACACCACCACGCGAGCCCGCAATGAGCGCCCACCCGAGCCTGTGCTGGATCCTGCTGGGCACGGTCCTCGCGCCCGGATGCGTCCCCCGCGACGTCGGCTACCAGGACGCCCGCACGCTGGTCCGCGATCGCCTCGGCGAGGACGTCCGGTGGGGCCACCCAGAGGACGGCGAAGCGACCGGCGCGGTGCGCCGACTGCTCGCCGCGCCGCTCACCGCGGACGCCGCCGCGCGCATCGCGCTTCTCAACAGTCGGGCACTCCAGGCGAGCTTCGAGCGCCTCGGGGTGGCCCGCGGCGGGCTCATCGGGGCGCTCGCGCTGCCCAACCCGACGCTGCACGCGGGGCTCGGCTACCACGCAGGCACGGCCGCGCCCGACGCCGACGTGGATCTCACCCTCGACCTCACGCGGCTCCTCTTCCTCCCGGCCCGACAGGGGGCCGCGCGCGCGGCCCTCTCGGCGGCCGCGGTGGAAGTCGCGGGCGAGGCGATGGATCTGGCGCTGCGCGCCCGCGGCGCGTGGTGTGACTTCGTGGCGAGCCGGCAGACGCTGGCGCTGCGACGGACGGTGGTGGAGGCGGCCTACGCCGGGTACGACGCGGCCCGCCGCCTGCGCGACGCGGGCAACCTCACCGATCTGGCGGTCGCCAACGAGCAGGCGCTCTACGAGCAGGCCCGGCTGGACCTCACGCAGGCGGAGCAGGCCGTGGTCGTCGCGCGCGAGCACGTCAACGCGGTCCTGGGCCTGTGGGGGGCGTCGGCCGGCTGGACCGCGCCGGCGACGCTGCCCGAGCCACCCGACGTGCTCCCCGCGCTTGAGGATGTCGAGGCCCGGGCGCTCGCCCGCAGCGTCGATCTCGAGTTGGCCCGGCGGCGCTATGGGGCCGCGGCGCGCGCGGCGAACCTGGCGACCGCCGAAGGCTGGCTGCCGACGCTGCGGGCCGGGGTCGGCTACCAGCGCGAGGACGAGCAGGACGAGTGGGGGCCGGTGATCGGCCTCGAGATCCCCCTGTTCGACCAGGGGCAGGGGGCCACCGCAGAGGCCGAGGCGCGCCTGCTTGGCGAGGCCGACCGGCTGGCGGATCTGGGGGTGCGGATCCGCGCGGCGGCGCGCGCGACGGCGACCCGCGTGCGGATCGCCCACGCTCAGGTGCGGCACTACCGAGACGTGCTGCAGCCGCTGCGCGCCCGCATCGTCCAGCAGACGCTGCTCCGCTACGACGCGATGTCGGTCGGGGTGCTCCAGCTCCTTCAGGCCCGGCGGGACGAGGTCGAGACGGCCCGGGCCTTCGTCGAGGCGCTGCGGGCCTACTGGGTGGCCCGGGCAGAGCTGGATCAGATCCTCGCAGGCCGGCTCGTCGACGGGGCCGGCACCGCCCCGCCGATGGCCGAGGCGATGACCG
>CALBMW010000659.1 GCA_937896275.1 uncultured Myxococcales bacterium | reverse complement strand
CGGCCATCGCGGCGGCGCGCGGCGTGGCGTTGCTGCAGGCGGGCGAGGTCGAGGCTGCCGTCCTGGTGCTGAGCGATGCCGTCGAGAGGTGGCCTGACGCTGCGCCGCTGAGCTTCGACCTGGCCAGCGCGCGGCTGCTGCGGGTGACGGCGCGCGCGGCACGCCCGATGACGGCGCAGGACTTGGGCGATCTCAAGGCCGCGCTCGCCGCCGAGGACGCGCTGCCGCCGGTGTGGGCGGCGCGGGCGCGCTACGTGGCGCTGCTCAACGCGCTGCGGCGCGCCGACGGGACCGCGGCGCGGGCCCACCTCACGCGGATGACCCAGCTCGAGCGGCAGGCCGAGGGGAGCGCGCTGTCGGCCGACGCGCCCCCCCGCCACGTCGACTACCTGACCGCCTACGTGAACATGCTGCTCAAGCAATACGACCGCGCCGCCCAGGTGCTCGAGTCGCTGCCCGGCGGACGCCGGCGAGCGGGCGCGGACGAGGGGCGGCTGCTGCGGACGGCCTACGACCAGATGGCCCATGCGCGCATCAAGGCAGGCGACGTCGTGGGCGCGGTCAAGCTGTGGAAGGCCGCGCAGGCGATCGAGAAGGATGCCGCGACCGACAGCAACCTGGCGGTGGCCGACTGGCGCCGCGGCAAGAGGCGGGGCGTGGAGAAGGTGTGGGCGGCGCTGGTCGGGCAGGTGGCCGAGGCCAGCTTCAACCTGGCTGTGGCGCTCGACGCGCGCGGCAAGCACGAAGAGGCTTGGCGCAGCTACCTGCGCTACGCGAAGTCGGGTGGCGCGCACGCCGCGAAGGCGCGCGAAGTGGCCGACGCGAAGCAGCGCATCTTCGGCTTCGGGGGTGAGGAGTGAGGCGCGCGCTGCGACTCGCCGTGGCGGTGCCGCTCGCCGTGGCGGTGCCGCTCACCGTGGCAGTGCCGCTCACCGTGGCAGTGCTGCTCGCCGTGGCGCTGTGGGCGGCCCCCACCTTCGCCCAGGACGCCCCGGCCGAGGGCGCGGCCGAGGGCGCGGCGCCGACCTTGGTCGTCGGCGTCTTCGCGCCGCACGTCTACTTCCCCAACTCCTTGGCGCGCAACCGCTGGGCCGAGGACGTCGCGCGCGCGCTGCAAGCCGCGACGGGGTTGCCCATGAAGGGGCGCGGCTTCACCACCGCCGGCGAGTTCGACACCCAGGTGCAGGCGGGCCGGGTGGACTTCGCCGTCGTGGACGCCCAGTTCCAGATCGAGCGTGGCCTGCCGGCGCTGGCCCAGGGCACCGTGGGGGGCGCCGCGGCGCGACCGATGGTGCTCGTGGTGGGCGCGGGCCGGGGTGGGAAAATAAGCGAGCTTCAGGGGCGCAGCCTCGCGGCGGTGACGCTCGGTCCCGGCGACCGCGCCTTCCTCAGCAACTACCTGCTTCAGGGCCAGGTCGAGCCCGACTACTTCAAGAAGGGCAAGACCGCGCGCGACGTGCAGGGGGCGCTGACCCTGGTGTCCCTGGGCAAGGCCGACGCCACCTTCACCTACGCCGGCAGCACCGCCGGGCTGTCGGTGGCCTTCACGAGCCGACCCGTGCCGCTGCCGGTGTTCGTGCAGACCGACCCCACGCTGCCCGACGAGCACGTGGCCGCGGTCAGACGGGCGATCGTCGGCGTCAAGGTGCCCAACGGGGTGTTCGACGGCTTCGGTGGAGCCGACGGCAAGGCCAACGGGACGCTCGCGCGCGCGCTGAGGGCGGCCCCGGCCAGGCCGGAGGGCGAGCCCGTGCTCACGCCCCCACGCGCGGCCGCGCTGCCGCCCGTGCCGGCCTACGCCGATCTGAGCGGCGCGCCGCCCGTGATGCTGCCCGCGCCCGCAGCCGACCTCGTCGTGCCCGCCCCGCCCGGCGACCAGTTCTGACCGGTGGAGATCGCGGCACCAACGGCTTCGAGCGCGACCGGTGCACAGCGGGTGCTGGGCTTCGGGGAGGAGTTGCGGCTGCGGCCCGCGCGCCGGGTGGCGATCTGCGCCGGGGCCACCGTGCGCATCGAGGCCGATCCGGCGCGGCTGGTCGAGGCCGTCAACGAGTACCGGCCCGAGATCGTGCTGTTCGACCTCGACCACGGCGGGCCCGCGGCGTTGCGCCTCGCGCGCGACATCGTCGAGCGGGCCCCCGCGGCGCGGATCATCGCGCTGTGCCACCCCTCGCCGCCCCGCGACCTGGCCGAGTTGCTCGGCGAGCCCTGGTTCGACCACCTGATCGGGCTCGAGAGCCCCTGGTTCATGGACGAGCTGGCCGCGACCCTCGCCAAGCTCGCCGGCCGCCCGATCCACGGCTTGGCGCCCTACCTCGCGTGGGCCACGCGCGTGATCGACATCGAGGTCACCGGCAGCGCCGACAAGGAGCGCGCGTTCGAGGCGGTCGAGGTCTACATGCAGGCCTTGGGCATCCGCGGCCGACTCGTGCAGCGGCTGCAGGCGGTGGCCGACGAGATGCTGATGAACGCGGTCTACGACGCCCCCACCGACCGCGCCACGGGTGAGGCCCTGCACGCCGCCCGAAGCCGGACCGAGCCGGTGGAGTTGGCCCTCGCCGACCGCCCCACGTTCCGCTTCGGCAGCGACGGCCAGGTGTTCGCGTTGAGTATTCAGGATCCCTTCGGAGCGCTCACCCCAGGCATCCTGCGGCGCTACCTCGCCAAGGGCCTGCGTCGGGGCGACGATCAGATCGACCGCAAGGCGGGCGGCGCGGGCCTGGGCCTGTACCTGATGTTCGACATGCTCCACAGCATGTGCCTGAACCTGACCCCCGGCCACCGAACCGAATTGCTGGGCCTCGTCGACATCCGAGGCAGCTACCGCGACGTGGTGCAGGCGCCCAAGTCTCTCAACCTGTTCGTCGGCCCCGGGGTGGCGCCATGAGCGTGATGGTGGTGGTGGACAGGCTCGAGGGCGAGTGGGCCGTGCTCCAATTGCTCAATACTTCCGATACCTTCGACGTGCCGCGCGCCGCGATGCCGGCCGACGTGGCCGAAGGGCGCGTCTACGAACTGGGCTGGGTGCCGCGGCCGGAGATCGAGGCGGCGCGGAGGGCAGATCTCGCGGCGCGCGTGGGGCGCCTGACGGAAGACGACGACGGGGGCGACATCGAGCTGTGAGCGCTCGCCGCGGCCTCCGCCCCGGGGGCCCGCTTCCCCAGCGGCGTGGGCGACGGGGGTCGCGACGAGGGGTCGCGACGGGGGTCGCGACGAGGGGTCGCGACGAGGGGTCGAACATACTCATTTGTCACTTAGCACCGATCCGCAAGTGATAACTGAGTATGTTCGACCCCTGGATCCGACCCCTGGATCCGACGATCGCCTGCGACGACGGCGCCTGGAGCCACGCGTCGGACACGGGGCGCGGCGGCGCCCCCGCCGGCGCAGCGTCCGGTTCAGCGATCCCGGCGTCGGCTCGGCGGCGACCTTCGATGGCCTGTCGGATCATCGGCCGGTGTTCGTGACGGTCGGGTGGCGCGGGGGCTGAGGGCGAGGCCGCGGTTGCCCCAGAGCCCCCCGACCCTCAAGATTCGGGGGCGCCACGAAGCCGTCGACCGGAGCAGACCATGACCCACTCACTCGCGCGCAAGCTGCGTGAGTTCATCGACCCCGAGGGCTGGCTGCAGGCCGATCTGTCGCCGCCCGAGCCCGAGAGACTTCGGCGCCTGGTCCGCTACTTCCGGCCCCTGAGTCGCTACTTTCGCACCCGCATCGACCATGTCGACCGCATCCCCGCGGGCGGCGCCTTGCTGGTGGGCAACCACGCGACCTGGGGCATCGACAGCTTCGCCCTGCTCCCCGAGCTCTACGCGCAGGTGGGGCGGCCCATCCGCGGCCTGGGCGACAAGATCCTCTTCGCGCATCCGGCGTGGCGGCGCATCTTTCATCAGACCGGCGCGGTCCCCGGTGATCGCGACGTGGCCCACGCGCTGCTCGACGCCGGGCACCTCTGCCTGTGCTACCCCGGCGGGGACAAGGACTCGTTCAAGCGTTGGTGGGAGCGGCACCGGCTCATGTGGGCTGGGCGTACGGGCTTCGTGCGCATCGCCATGGCCTCCGGCGCGCCCATCGTGCCCATCCTCGGGGTGGGCGTGGACGACGCCTTCCCGGTCATCGGCCAGGAGCGCGTCCTCTTCCGGCGCCTGCTGGGGGGCCGCCGCTACGACCTGCCATTCTTCATCACCGGCGCGGGGCTGGGGCTGGTCAGCGGCCCCTTCAACGTGCCCCTGCCGACCCGCTTCCGCTTCGAGGTCTGCGAGCCGATCTACCTCGACCTGTCGGACGATGAGCGCGCCGCCGTGCGGCGGGGCGATCCCGCGATCGAGCCCCTCGTGCAGCGCCTGCACGCGGAGACCTGGCGGCGGTGCCAGGCGCTGCTCGACGACCTCGCGCGGCGCCACGACCCGCCGGGACGCGCTCGGCTGGCGGCGCGGTTGGAGCGCTGGTTCGGTTAGCTGTGGGTCACTGCGCCGGGCGGGCCTGGTGGGAGTCGGGTTGCGACGATCTGCGGTCGGGCCCACCGGACCCGGGCCTACGCGGCGCTGACGACGGCCCCCTCAGCGCCCGCCCCAAGAGCACGTCCAGCACCGCGTCCAGCGCCCGCTCGTAGCCGGGCAGCAGCGGGATCGCGCCGCCGCGCAGGCGGTCCTGGGGCCAGTCGGCGGTGAGCATCGCGGGGCCGACGGGGACGGGGCGGCCCCACTGGCCGGGGTAGAGCACCCAGACGCTCCCCACCAGCGGCGCCGGATCGCCGCGGCGGCC
>CALBMW010000658.1 GCA_937896275.1 uncultured Myxococcales bacterium | reverse complement strand
CACGATATTCGATCACGACGGCAGATGAGTTCACCCGGATGGCGGCGTAGAGACCGATGACGTCGGGGTTCAGCTCGTTGAGGCGCACCTCTCCCGCATGGTACTGGCTCATGCCGAGCGCAACCGAGGCCGACCCGGTCATCGCATCCACGAAGCAAGTGGCGTTCTTCGGGAAGATTCTGCGGAAGAAGTCGAGCTGCTTGCGCTTGCCGCCGGGGTACTTCAAGACGGGTTCGATCACGATCAATCCTCCTTGTGTCCACTACCATCACGGGGCGGGAACGCGCGGTGCCAGTGCTTCAAGATCCCTGCGAAGGCTTCGTAGACCGCCACTGAGATCACGCCTCCAGAACCGAATAGAGTCGCCGACTGCCACCCCGGTAGCCGTTGCCCTTCTTCAAGGCTGGCGTCAACCAGCAGCACCGTCGCCACCGTCGCGGCGCAGATGACGAGAGTGCAGCTCAATACCAGGCGCCTCGATTTGGCACGGCCCCGATGACCGTGTTCCTCAAGGCGGGCCACCGCGCATCTCCAGGAACTCATCCCACCCCAGCACCGCCAGCTCGAGGCCGCCGATCCTGACCTGCATCACCGGGATGCGGCGCGCGAGAATGGCCTCACCCTGCACTTTGCGCCACGTTTCCGCCTTCAGCGTGTACTGGGCGGCGTCGGTGAACTTCGCCTCGATAAGGAGGCTCTGGCCGTCCATCTCCGGGCGTTGGACCACGTCACCTGGGCTGCCTGGCAGCGCCCCGGATCCAGGGACGCGCCGGCCACCGATCTGGACGGCGATCCGCGTCTCCTGCTGGATGGACCGCGCGCGCCTGCGGATCGGATCAACCCCCTTCGGGGGGGCCGCCCCAGCCCCGGCGCAGGTCTCGCAGCAGAAGAGGCGCCTGCCCTTCTGCACCACACCCGTGCGGCTACGCGGGAAGATTTCTCGGCAGGCGGGACACTTGTTCTGGTAGCCCAACTACTTCCCTCGCCGTCATCCCTCGCTTGGGGACGTTCGTTCGGCAGCCAGTGCACTGCCCGTTCTCGAACCAGAAGCTGGTGTGGCCGCAAGGCATCAGCCGAGGGCCCCTACACCACCTCCACGAGTGGTCCAGGCTGAGGCTCACCGGCCGGAGCCGGCGTTGATGAACGCCTGGACCTCGGTGTAGAGCGCGCTCACCACGTGGGCGTTCGCCGGATCATTGAGGAACGCCTCGAGCTTCGGTCGACCGTGGAAGCGGGCGCCGCCACTGATCTCCCACCACGCGCCCGACCTGCTGACGACGCCCGCGGCCTCGGCGAGGGAGCCTGGCTCCTGCTCGCTCTTGACCTTCGCGCCGAACAGGTCCGTGACCACGCCCCACCGACCGGCGCGGGTACCACATGGGTGGTCGGCGAGCTGCATCTCGATCACCCCCTTGCGGTTGGGGTCGCAGACCTTGGACTTCGCCACGTTGACCAGCGTTCGCCGCGCAACCGTGACCACCCGGCCTGGCATGTTGGGATCGTCGCTCTGCACGTCCTCGCTGCGGAGGAACTCGAGGTCGATGCTCTTGGCGTGCTTCAGCCCTCGACCGCCAGGTGAGTCGGGGCGCATCTTGAACATGCCATCCAGGCCTTGGTCCCGCAGCTGGTTGAGCAGCAGGATCGTCGACCTCGGCCTCTCCCCAATGATCGGCCCGAACTCGTCTTTGCCGATCTGCTTTCCCGCAGCTGCCTCGACCTCGTTGAAGGCTGCGAACGCGCGGCTGCAGAAGTCCCCAATCAGCTTCGCCTCACCGCCGCGGTACTCCTTACCGACCTCCGCCTCAGTGATGTGCGAGTCCCGACGTGCCGCGGCGATGGAGTCCATCACGACCACGTCGTAGAGGTTCGCCTGAATCGCCTCGCACATGGACTGGAGCAGCCCATCACCGGAACGGCCAACGGTGTAGCAGAACCTCGAGGCGGGTTCCTCCACCTGCTCGTTGTAGCGCAGCGCGTCCTCGATCATCTGCTC
The DNA here is from genome assembly GCA_937896275.1 of uncultured Myxococcales bacterium. Classification (GTDB taxonomy): domain Bacteria; phylum Myxococcota_A; class Bradymonadia; order UBA7976; family UBA1532; genus JACKDN01. The sequence goes on along the minus strand of CALBMW010000658.1, from coordinate 6,575 downwards.
GGGGTAGCCGAGTTTCTTGAGCTCGGCGACGTCGATCAGGATCGGGATTCCACAGCGACGCGCCCAGGTGGCGTTGAACTGCTCGACAGCCACCCAGAGCACGCGCTTGCCGGCCCAGATCGCCGCCTCCGCCGTCTTCTGCGCGGTGAAGGTCTTGCCCGAGGCGTCAGGCCCCTTGAGCTGACACGCTGCGCCGGCAGGGAAGCCGTCCCCGTCGAGCATCCAGTTGAGGACGAGGCTGCCCGTGCTGTGCCGGACGAGGTCATCACAGCCGATGCCGTCCGAGCCCGCGCGGAAGGCGAGGCTGTCCCGTTTGTTGATCTTCGCCGCCAAGATCGCCTGCGCGGCGGCGGCGCGCTTCGATGTCACGTCCTTCGCAACAAAGCGCTCCGGCGCCACGATCGGGAACTGCGACACCAGGTCGCGCAGGGCGGCAACCGAGGCCTTCGCTCCGGCCTTCTGCAGCGCCTCGATGGCGCCGGGGCGGGCGAGATCGATCATCCCTCGCAGTCGAAGAGCCTCTTCCAACGCGAGCGTCGTCGCGTCCATAATCGTCAGCGCCATTCAGGCAGCGTCCTTCCAGTTGCGGGCCCAGCCCTCGCTCACCTCGAGCGGCACGCGAAGCTCGAGGGCACCCCCGAAGGGGTGCTCCATCAGCTCACGGATGCGAGGCGAGGCGAGGACGATCTTCGACTTCCTCGCGGCGAACAGCAATTCGTCGTGGACTTGGAGCATTAGCTTCACGCCCAATCGGCCGAGCAGGCCGAGGTCGTGTTGCAGGGCTCGCGGCAGCTCCCGCTCCCAGCCGATCGGCAGCCGACTGTAGTCGAGGCGGTACTCACCGTCCACCCACTCGCCGAACATGCCGATGCCGGATGGAGTCGGCGGAGAGCCAGCCTCGATGTCGACCATGATGGCGATCATCGCGCAGCGGAGAACATCGCCAGCGCCGCCCTGGCAGGGCACGTTCTTGACCAGTCGCTCCCCTGCGGCGACGGTGGCGGGGTTGCTCGAAGCGAGCTCGGGTAGCTCCTTGTGACGGCCGAGCAGGGTGTAGAGTCCACCCGCCTCTTTCGCCACCTTGATCGATCTCTCGTAGTACGGGGGGACGTCGGAATAGAGACTCCAGATCAGGTCGAAGAGACTTTGCGCTTCGGCCATCGTCACGCCCTGAGCCCGCGCGTACCGGGCGGGGCTCATGCCGTAGGCGATGCCGAAGTTGACGGCCTTCGCCTTGTCACGAAGGTCGATGAGCGTCAGCTCGCGCTTCGTGAGAGCCGCCACGGCCTCGTGGGGGGTGCCGGCCTTCGCCGCCTTCGCGGCGGCCTTGACGAGGTCCGCCCGGCGCTTGGCGTCCACGACCTCTCGGTAGTACCTCTCCGCCGTCTCGACGTCCTTGATGAGGTCGGGGCACTCTCGCAGCAGCATGATGAGGCCGGCGGCGTAGCAGTGCAGGTCCTTCCCCGTGAGGAAGGCGTTCATCATCGTCGCGTCGGCTGCAAGGTGCCCGAGCATGCGCAGCTCGAGCTGGGCGTAGTCGTAACGACCCATGACGAGGGGATCCTCGCTCTCGTCCTCGAAAGCGTAGACCTCGCGAATGTCCTTTGGCGAGGTGAGAAACACCCCACCGGACAGGCGGCCTGACACCACGTAGTTGGAGCGGATCGAGGGGTTGGCGTACCCATTCCAGGTCAGCCGATAGAGTGGGTCCAACCAGGTGGCCCCCACCTTCGCCAGTGACCGACGTTCCGCGATCTTCTTCGCGACAGGTAGGCCTTCCTCCGCGAGCTCGGACAGCACCTCCTCGTCCACGGACTCGCGGTTGACGAGGGCCATCCGGCCGTGGACCCGGCAGAGGTTGTGCGTGCGCGAGCTCACCTGCTTGCCGCAGGCCATGCAGTAGAATGACGCCGTCGTGCGCCGTACCGGCAGCGCGAGAGTGCCGTAGAGCACCCCGGCGACGTCCTTGTTGGACTCCGGCGAAAACCCCTTCCCGAACTCACGCTCGAGGGCGTCGTCGATGAGGTGGACCTTCTCTTGGATCGCCTCATCCAGGCGCTTCGCAACCGCCTGTGAGACCGGCACCCCCCAACTCTCGATTTGCGGGAAGATCCTGTGGAAAGACCGCTCCATCCGCATGTAGAGCTCGAAGCGGGTGCCGCCTCCAACAGGGTTTTCCTCCTGCTCGAGGAGGTGCTGCAGGATGTCGCAGTCGAAGGTGGTGGTGATGGGGTCACACGAGGCGTACTCCAACGCCAACCCGTAGTCCCGCTCCAGCATGACCTCGTAGTCTGGAGGGCCTTTGTCCCCCTTCTTCATCAGATCCTTGAAATGGAGGACGTCGAGGCCGAGGTAGTCCTTCGTGATGTCCTTCAGTTTGTGGCTGTTCTGGCGTGTGGTCTCCGCGAGGGCGAAGTCCATGTCGAGGCAGTCCCGGTGTACGCGCTGCGGGACGAATCCCACGTTCTCGCAAGTGGAGATTTCCATGCCGGCGTGCGCGTAATCGACCTTCGCCTTCGACATCAGCCAAGCGGCAAAGTGCCGCAGAAGGGGCCCCCGTACAAGGTACGTGTCCCGACCCCAGGAGAGCTGGAACGCAGCTGGGATCGCCTTGTTAAGGGGGTGGAGAGGCGAGACGTTGTTCGTGGCCGTCTCGCCCCCGTACAGGTTGGGCAACATGGCGCCCTTGGGCGTGTACCCGTGGGTCTCGAAGTCGAACCCAACGGGGATGTCAACCGTGGTCAGGAAGGCGGCCAGCGCCCTGGCGTCGGCCTCCTCCGTGATGTCCCAGGCCACGAACCCTCGCGCGCCGAGGCTGTGCCCCGGGCGCATCTTGTCGAGGATCTCGACCGCCCACTGCCTCTGCTTCTCGTCGCACACCGGCCACGGTACGGACATGCACGTGGCGTGCGTTGGCCGGAAGTCAGGGAGCTGCGTAGGCGAGGGCGCGGGATGGGGGATCCACGCGCTCTGCGCGATGCAGAGCGCCATGAATCACTCCCTGCAGGCGACGGCGGCGATCAGCACGCCGAGCGGGCCGAGGATGAGGCCGAGGATGAGGCCGAGGCCCTTCTTGTTCTTGCCGGCGACGGCGTAGCCGAGGGCGGCGCAGATGATGAGGAGCAGGAGGAGGATCATCGCAGGAGGCTCCGTGAAGGTGGGTTGGGATCAGCGCTGCCAGAAGCCGCCCGCGGGCGGGGGCGGAGCGCCGGAGGGCGCGGGGGCCGGGGCGCCGGGAGCGGGACCGACGCCCGGCGGGGGGGTGCCCCACGACGGCGGGGGGGCATGACCCTGGGCGGGCGCCGAGGCGGGCGCCTGCGCTCCGAACGCCGGTGGCGGGGCCTGGCCACCCCCAAACTGAGGGGCACCTCCCCAGCCGGCGGCCCCCTGCGGCGCGCCGCCATGGCCCCCGGCCTGGCCGGCGATGATGCGGTTCTCCGTGAGGACTCGGCGCATCTCCGCCGGGTCGGCCTTCAGGATCTCCGACAGGTCGGGGAAGGGGAAGTCCCCGTTGAAGCTGTCGAGGCTGTGCTCCGGCGCCGGTGGCGCGAAGGGCTGCCCCTTGAACTCGTAGGCGGTCTCCTTGCCGTCGGAGGGCTTGGTGATCACCACGTAGCGGTCGTAGATGGAGCCGCGCCGCGGGTTGCCGCAGCTCGCGCTGCAGGCGATCCGCTCGTCCGGGACCATCTCCGTCCGACAGCGAGGGCACATCGCCCTCGCGGAGATGCCGGGATCGAAGCCGGAGAGGGGCTGCTCGCACTCCGAGCAGAGCCACCCCTGCGAGATGACCTGGGCCGGGCCGCGGAAGGGGCCATCGCCGGCGATCTGGCCGCAGAGGCAGAGGCCCGCGCTCTCCTGCTGGAGGACCATGATCCGCGAGGTGTTGTTCGCCAGCGCGTGGAGGTTGCCCTCCCAGAACTTCCAGCCCTCGTACTCCCAGCGCCAGCCGTTGGTGCGGCCGGGGTGCACCCCGTTGGGGTGGTGCACGAAGCGGGCGTTCGGCTTGTCCCAGCAGAAGCTCCGCCCCTCCATGTCGAGGTGCTCGGTGTTGCGCCGACCGTCCGGGTTGTCGTGAGTCTGCTCAAACCAGACGACGCGGGTCGAGAAGAGCCAGAAGGCGGCGAAGTTGCTGCGCCGCTTGACGCGCTTCTCGCGGGGGTTGGCGGCGAACTGGCACGCCTCGCACGGGAGGTCGGCCTCCTGCAGGCAGATCACCTTCTCGGCGCCACGGCCCTGCGCCTTCTGCACCTTGTGGTAGCGCGCGACGAAGGGGGAGACTCGGCTCGGGTGGAACCCGAAGCGGACGGTCAGCTTCTCGTGCTTGTAGACGGGACCGATTCGGTGCTTCCAGTCCTCGTTTCCGAAACCGGACTCAGCCTGGTCCTGTGCCTCTTGCGCCCGACGCATCGCGTCGAGGTGGGACATACCTGCCATGGGTCTCTCCGTTCTTCCCCAAGTTACGTTTGGGGGAATGTTCTGGTAACCTAGCCTAACCCCAATGAAGCGTCAATCCACATTCGCACGTAGATGGGCGTATCTCGCCACAAAGTCGAAGCCACTCATCGAGTGGACCAACACCTCCCTCGCTGCGACATGATCGAGGTCGCCAGGGTCGTTTCCTCGAGGTGGTAGGGCTACCCTTACTTTGCACCCCAGGAGTCGGGTGGTGTCTGCCAGACCCCCCTCCAACCCCGCCCTGTCGTGGTCGAGCCAGAGGACTACACCCACGTCCTCCGTGGTCGCCGCCTTCAGGACCAGCGATAATTGAGTATTCGTCAGTGAAGACCCAAGCCGACCAAACGCTTCATATCCACAGGACCTTAACCGAAGAGTGTCACCCTGGCCTTCGACGAGGTGGATGTCTCCGCCCGTGCGCCGGCTCCATCCGTAAAGAGTTTCACCTCGGGGGACCTCCTGTCTGATGTACCTGTCGTCGCGGGTGGGGTACTTCGAGGTGGAGAGGATGTAAGGCGCCTTCGGCTCAGGCTTCCTGCGGGCGACTCCGATGAGCTGCCCCATCCCACCGTAGAGGGGGAACACCAGGGCCTCGTGATCTGGGTCGTACCCCACGTTGAAGGAGTCGAGGACGTCTGGGTCCATGCCGCGGGCCATCAGCCAGCAGCCCGGGTACCAGTAGTCGTGCTCCAGGGTGCCTGGCTTCGCCGCCGTCTGCGTCCACTCCGACAGCGGCCGAGTGAAGTCGAGGTGCCCCTTCCTGTTGACGGCGGCGAACACCTCGTCCACCAGGTTCCAGTCCAGGCGGTGTCGCAGGACGTACTTGAAGTCGACGCGCCCCTGCTTTTCGAGGTCCTCCCGCGACTGAGGACCGTCTGGCGAGCTGTCGATCCCGACGATCGACTCCAGGTGCAGGGAAGTGAGGGTCGAGTACGCCTGGAGCGTGCTGACGCCATGCAGCTCGAGGAACTCCACGAACGTCCGACTGCCTTCGACCGCGTGCTTAGAGCAGCGAGCTGACCAGCAGTTCCAGTTCCCGGTGCCGGTGTTCACCCAGAGGGTTCGGGAGCCTCGGTGATCGTGGAAGGGGCAGTAGCCTCGGACGAAGTCGGCCGCGGATCCGTGGGCGCCGAAACCACGTACCCCGAAATGCTCGAAGTAGCCGAGCAGGCGGCGGCGAGGGTCCTCCGATGGAAGATTGTGCCGGCCAACGCTCGCGACCATCGCCTCACGTCCTCCATCCTATTGGTGGGCAGGCGGCACACGTCCACCTCCACCACAACCCCGTCCCATTCGATGGTCGCCACATGCAGGTGACCGAAGGTGGGGCCCACCGGCCTGGCGCCCCACTTGTCCATAACCGAGAACCAGTCATCATCGTCCGCCAGCAGCAGGCCTTCCGGTGGCCCCGTCGCTGGCTTCAGCAGCACGGACGAGATCATCTCCAAACCAAACCCACTGAACAGCTCTTGGAGTGCGGTGAGTCTTACGTAGGGGACCATCACTTTGCCGCTGACGGCGACCCAGGGTGTCATCCGCCGAAGAACCCGCCATTGCTGTTGCCGAGCGTCGGGCTAAACCCCACGGCCTCCGGGAACCGGCACCGGGTGAAGTCCGTTTGAAGCATCATATCTTCGTTTACGGCCTCACGGATGCGGTTGACACTCAACTTCGCGAATCCGCCAGGCTGCTTCTCGAGGAACATCTGCACGCTCGCCTCTTGAGCGTAGGCGCGATAGCCAACCACCCCCTTCTTCGACCCTTCCTGCGTGGTCACGAGGATGGGCACGAGGCGCGTTCTCGGATCGAGGGCGACCTGCCTTGTCCGCCTTACGAGGTTCCACACGGAGGCCCACTCCTCATCAGCTGCGCTTCGATAGTGGCCATCCCAGAGAACCAACCCGAGCTTGCCGTCTCGGTTTTGCTTGATGATCTCCGCCCGCACTTCCTCCACGGCCTTCACACCGGAGGAGGCGGGGGAGAAGTGGACGATGTCTGTCTCGGCGCGGAACTGGAAGGTGTCCTTCTCCTCTGCCAGATCCGCCTCCACATGGGCCGGGAGCATGCGGTCTCGGAACAGCGAGAAGTCGAGTTGCAGGATGGAGCACAACAACCGCTGG
>CALBMW010000657.1 GCA_937896275.1 uncultured Myxococcales bacterium | reverse complement strand
AACGATGGCCAACCTGGGCGCCACCACCTACGCCGAGCTGCTGGGCGACGGCGAGGCCATTCCGATCGCGCGCGAGTTGGTGAAGCTGGCCGCCGGGCGGTCGGCGCACACGCTGCCGGCGGTGGTGACGGCCGGCCTCCAGCAACTCGATGGTCTGGCGAAGGGCATGCTCGAGAAGTCCGCGCTGGCCGGCAGGGCGCTGCAGGCCGAGCTCGAGGCGCTCCTCGGCCCCCATGGGGTGCTGCTGCACCCGCCCTATGCCACGACCGCGCCCCGCCACGTCCTGGCCTTGCTGCGGCCGCTGGACTTCGTGTGCACCGGGCTGTTCAACGCGCTGGAGTTCCCGTCCACCGTCGCGCCGGTCGGCTTCGACAAGCACCGTCTCCCGCTGGGCGTGCAGATCATCGGGGCGCGCGGGCGCGACCAGGTGACGATCGCCGCGGCGCGCGTGCTCGAGCGGCAACTCGGCGGCTGGGTGCGCCCCCCCGTGCCGACGCCACGCAAGTCGCTGTTCGCGCCCCTGCTCGACTATCGCCGCTGAGCCCGCGGGCGGCCGCGCAGCCGCACGAACTGGAAGAGCGGGCCCCCGGGTCTAGCCCATTTCCCATGCAGCACAGTTGCGCTCTACGCTCAGTCGTGTTGCCGGGAGGAATCGAGGGCCCGAGCACGGTTGGGTCTGCAACTGGTCCGCACCGACGGGAAGTTCATGCTCCGCAACACCTGGCCCCTGCAACGCACGCTCGCCGTGGCCTTCACTTCGGTGGCCGTGATCGCTGTGCTCCCCATCTCGGTGCTCAACGTGCTCGACACGCGCGCGCTGCTGCACCAACGCGCCCACGACCGCCTCGCCCGTCACGCCAGCGCCACCGTGACGCGGCTGGACGACACGGTGGCCGATCTGGTGCAGTGGGCCCGCGAGCTGGAGACGCACCCGCAGGTGCTGAGCGTGTTCGGCGACGACGTCGACACCGAGCCCGACACCGACGCGTGGGCCCCGGGCTTCCTGGACCGTCTGCGCGACGCACAGTCGCTCAGCGCGGCCTTCGTCGCCGACACCGCCGGCCAAGTGCGGGCGTCGTCGGGCAACGCCCACCCGCCATCGGCCCTGGCTGACTGGCCCGCCTTCGCGGCCGCACAGGGCGGCCAGGCGGTGGTCACCGTCGAGGGGATCGGCACGCCCGAGGCCGCGATCTTCGTGCTGGCCCCGCTGCGCCTCTCGGGCCGCGTGCGGGGCGTCCTCGCCTTCGAGGAGGACTTCGACTCCGTACGCGCCCGCATTCACGCCGACGACGAGGCCGTGGGCGCCAACAGCTTTGGCGTCTTGCGCGAGGCCAACGGACGCGTCCTGGTGCACGGCGAGCGGCCGGCGCTCGAGGGCGGCACCGATCCCGGCACCGAGGACGCCTTCGCGGTGTCGACGTCCCTGCGCCGCGCGCCCTGGAGCTACACCTTGGCGGTGCCGCGCGCCTGGGTTGACGGCCCGATCGAGGCTCAGATCCACCGCGTGATCATGGCGACCCTGGCGCTGCTGGTGCTGGCCGGCCTGCTCTCCTGGGCCCTCGCGCGAGCCGTCGCGGGGCCCTTCGCGCAGCTCGAGCGGACCGCCGCCGCCTGGGCGTCGGGCGACCGCACCGCGCGCACGCACGAGCTCGACGGCGCCGAGGCGCGACGCCTGGGCGTCGCCTTCGATCGCATGGCGACCGAGATCTCGCGCCACGAGGCCGAGCTCGAGGCCGAGGTCACCAGCCGTACCGCCGATCTGGCCGTCGCCAACCAGGAGCTCGAGCTGTTCACCTACTCCGCGTCGCACGATCTGCGCGCCCCACTGCGGATCATCGACGGCTACGCGGCGGCGCTGCTCGAGGACTACGGCGAGCGGGTCGACCCTGAAGGCCGCGTCATGCTCGAGCGCCTCGTGACCACCGCGGAGCGCATGCAGCGCCTCATCGAGGACCTGCTCGAGTTTGGCCGCGTGTCGCGGCTGGCTTTGAAGCGCGAGGTGGTGGACGTCAGCGCGCTCGTCCGCGAGATCGGCGCCGAGCTCGCGACCGCCTTCCCCGACCGCGCGGTGCGTCTCGACGTCAGCGATGGTCTGACCGTGTTGGCCGACCCCGCCCTCCTGCGCGTGGTGATGGTCAACCTGCTGGACAACGCCTGGAAGTACACCGGGCGGCGCGAAGAGGCCCACATCGAGGTGAGCCGCGAGGGCGCCGCGCTGCGCGTGCGCGATGACGGCGCCGGCTTCGATCCCGCCCACGCCGCGAGGCTGTTCGCGCCCTTCGCGCGGCTGCACTCGGCGCACGAGTTTCCGGGCACGGGCATCGGGCTCGCGACCGTCGCGCGCATCGTGCAGCGGCACGGCGGCGATATTCGGGCCGAGTCCACGGTGGGCGGCGGCGCGACCTTCCGCTTCACGCTGGGCAACGGAGACGGGTCTGGACGCCCGGTCGGAGACGGATAGGATCGGCCCGGGCGAATGAAGAGGTGTCCAGCAATCGAACGCCGTCGCGAGGACGTGACGGGCGAGGCGCAGGCCGCGAAGCGGGCGATTGATGGACACCTCTTGAGGCGGTCAGCCGCCGATCATCTTCCAGGCGGCCTTGCCGGCCGCGGCGAGGCGAGACCGGCCCTCCGGGGCTCCTGACGAGCCCGCGCGCGGGCTGCCCGGGTTGAGCACCTCTGAGCCATAGCGCGCGTCATGCGGCGCGACGACCTCGACCTCGAGGTCGAGTTCGGCACCCAGGGCATCCCAATCGAGGGACGGCACGTCGGCGCCGAGGGCCTGGGCGGCCGCCGCCTGCGCGGCCTCGATGAGATCATCATCCATCAGAAGATGGATGGCCGGCGGGGCATCCTGAGCTGGAATCTGATCCATCGCGCCGGTGGTGCCAAGGCGCCAGTTGAACAGGAAGGGCGCGCTGGGCGACGCACCGCGTGGACCGACGGCGTGCGGAACCTGGCGCGCCTCGAAGCCCATCACGGTGGGCGAGCGTCCGTCGGCGCGGCGGGGCGCGGCGGCCGGGGGCGGCTTGGGCGGAATCTGAGGCATCGGGCCACCCTCGAAGACCTCGACGGACACCGCCACCGGCGCCGTGCGCGTCACCACCACCGGAACCTCGACGCGCGCGCTGCGAGGCAGGAGCCGCCCCGCCTTTCGGAGCGCCTCGGCCAGCGACGCGACGCCACGGTCGGGGCCGGTGAGGCTGGGCACGACCAACGCGGGGAGCCCGAAGGCAGAGGTGAACGCGACCCGGATGCTCTCGGCCGTGGAACGATCGGGCGCCTCGGCCAGCCACACGGTCGGTCCGGTGTGTCGGCGCTCGACCTCGGGCCGCGTCAGACGCAGCGCGCTCTCGACGGCGCCGAAGACCTGATCTGCGCACCGCCCGACGGGCGCCTCGTGCAGGATGACCCTGTAATTCATGCGATCCCCCCACCCGGACCCGCGCACGGGTCGAGGTCAACTTAACGACCTCGGTAAAATCTCACAAGTCGAACATTGAGGTCACCGGCGAGCCCCGATTGACGCCGACCTCCCCTCGCGAGACAAGCGACCGCCCGACCACCGCACGCTGACGCGAGGCCGACCATGCCCCAGGCCACCTGCGCCCTCGACTACGGGCTCGGCGCCGCCGGCGATTCGGCGCCGCCGGTGATTCGGCGCCGCCGGTGATTCGGCGCCGCCCGGGCCCCGTTGATCAGTTCGGAACGAAGTCGCGAGATGCCGCGGCCAGGCCTGGCAGCGGGCCGGGGCGACGGTCTCAGCCCCTCGGCAGGGCCCCCAGCTCAGCAAGCAACCGCACGTTGGCGTGGATCGCCTTGCGGAACACCCCCAGATCCATCGACTCGTTGGGGCCGTGCGCGCTGCTCTCGGGATCGAGCACCCCGTTGAGGATCAGCGGCAGGTCGGCGAAGCGGCGCCCGAACAGCGCCACGAAGGGAATCGACCCTCCCAGCCCCACGCGCGCCAAGGGGCGACCCCAGGCAGCCGTGTACGCCCGATCTGCGGCCTCGAAGGCCGGACCGCGCGGCGTGTAGAGCCAGCTCTCGCCCTCCTTGGTCGCCTTCACGAGCACGCGCACGCCGCCGGGCGGATCCTTCGTCAGCAGCCCGGTCAACCGTTCGACCATCCACGGGGCGGTCTGCCCAGGCCCGAGGCGCACCGAGAGCGTCGCCGTCGCGCGCGCCCGCAGCGCGTTCTTCTTGGCCTCGGGGCGCGGCAGCGTGGTGGCCACCACCGTGATCGCCGGCTGCCGCCACAGCCACTCGGCCGCGGAGCGTCCCTCCTCGGGCAGCAACGCGAGGCCAGGCAGCAGCGCGCCCCCGCGCCGCAGCAGATCCGCGTCGACGAGGCCACCCGATCCCGCGCTCCAGGGTGCGGGCACGTCGGCGAGCAGGCTCGCGTGGGGCCGGCCGTTCGCGTCCACCAGCCGCGCGACGAGCTGGCAGAGCGCCGTCGAGACGTCGGGCAGCATGTTGCCGAAGAGGCCCGAGTGCACGTCGCCCGCGAGCGCCTCGACGGTGAGCGTCACCTCCATCAGGCCCCGCAGCGACACCGTCAGGCCCGGAATCTCGGTCGACGGGTTCTCGCAATCGGTGAGCACCATCACGTCGGCCGCGAAGGCATCGGGCACGGCGTCCATGTACGCCTCGAGGTGGGGGCTGCCGATCTCCTCCTCGCCCTCGATAACCAGCCGCACGTTGCAGGGCAGGCCGCCGGTCTCGTCGAGCCAGGCCTTCAGCGCGGCGAGGTGGCCGACCCACCCGCCCATGTCGTCGGCGCTGCCGCGGGCGTACAGGCGGCCCTCCCGCGTGACCGGCGTGTGGGGATCGCCGATCCACTCGGGCTCGTCGACGGGCTGCAGGTCGAAGTGGCCGTAGATGAGGACGGTGGGCTTCTCGACGCCGGCTCCGAGCCAGCTCGCGGCCACCATCGGGTGCGCGTCGGGCAGCGTGTGAACCTGCGCGTCGAGACCCATGGCGCTCAGCGTGTCCGCCACCCGCTCTGCCATGCGCGCCACGTCAGGGGCGTGATCGGCTTGACACGAGATCGCAGGAATCGAAAGAAATTCGGATAGTTGGGCCACCGTCGCGTCGAAGCGTGCCAGCGCGCGCTCGACGACGGTGTCGGTGCGGGGATCGATCATGGGATGCCCTCTCAGCTCGAGCGCGCCTCTCGGCGCATGATTCGGGAGCAGGTCAGAACAGGGATGACTGGGCCGGCGGGAGCAGGCACGCCGGGTCGTCGTTCGCCACGCTGTTGACCCGCTCGCTGACCGGCGTGACCACCAGCGGCCCGTCGGGGCGCGCGGCCAGCAAGGCCTGGACGCGGTCGCGCGACGTGGCGGGATCCAGCCAGTCGGCGAAGGCCGCGGGCGGCACGAACAAGGGCATCCGGTCGTGGATGTCGTCGAGCCAGCCGGTGGCGTCGACAGTCAGCACGCCGAAGGCCATCGGGGCGTCGGGCTGCGGGCTCGCGGGCATGTACAGCCCACCCATGGCCGAGACGCCGTCACCCGGCAGCCTCACGAAGTAGGGCTGCTTCTGCTTGCCGACGCGACGCCACTCATAGAAGCCATCGCAGGGGACCAGGCAACGGTGCCACCGCATCGCGTCGCGCCAGGACGGCGCGGTCAGGGCGGTCTCGGAGCGCGCGTTGATGCGGCGCAAGGGCCGCTCGCCCGGTGTGCGGGGCGGCAGCACCAGACCCCAACTCAGCCAGCGCAGGTGCCGCGCGCCGTCCTCCTCGACGCGAGCGACGGGGTGCGGGACGCCGGGGGCGGCGTTGTAGTGCACTCGCGCGTTCTGCGCGGCCTCCGCCGGATCGGCGGTGGCTTCGAGGCGGCTCTCGAGCTCCTCGACGGAGCGCGTCTGGGCGAAGCGACCACACATGGCGCCGCAGGATAGCCCGGCCCATGGCGGACCGCGACCGGAACGCTTACAACTTCGGTCGACCGGCCCCAGGAGACCCGCGCATGCCCGACCGCTTTGCCGCCGCCGACGCCCCCGCGCTCCCCATCCACGCCGTACCGCGCACGGCGGTCGCCGCCGCGCTCGGCGCCCTGCCTGTGTCCGCCCGCGCCTACGCCGAGGCCTCCGGCTTCGACGGCTCCGCCGGGCAGCTGACCCTGCTCCCGGGGGCAGACGGCCACCTCGTGGGCGCCCTGTTGGGCCTGGGCGCCGCGGACGACGCGCTCGCCACGGCCGCGCTCGCCACGAAGCTCCCAGTCGGCACGTGGCGCTACGCGACGCCGCCACCGGGGGTCGACGGGACGACGCTCGCCTTCGCCTGGCTGCTGGGGCGTTACCGCTTCGACCGCTACAAGACGGACCGCGAGGAGAAGCCGGCGCCGCGCCTGGCGCTGCCCGCGGGCGCCGACGCGACGCTGGCCGCGCGCTTGGCAGACGCGGTGGCCTACGTGCGGGATCTGGTGAACACCCCCGCCAACGCGCTGGGACCAGCCGAGCTGGCGGCCGCCGCGCGCGACCTGGCCGCGGCCCACGGCGCCTCGCTGCACGAGATCGTGGGCGACGATCTGCTGGCCGAGAACTTCCCGATGGTGCACGCCGTGGGGCGGGCGAGCGCGCGGGTGCCGCGCCTCGTGGATCTCGTCTGGGGCGATCCCGCCCACCCCAAGGTGACGCTGGTCGGCAAGGGCGTGTGCTTCGACAGCGGCGGGCTGAACATCAAGACCGGCGACGGCATGACCTTGATGAAGAAGGACATGGGGGGCGCTGCGCACGCGCTGGGGCTGGCGCGGCTGGTGATGGAGAGCGCCCTCCCCGTGCGCCTTCGGGTGATCGTGCCGGCGGTGGAGAACGCGGTCGGCGGCGACGCCTTCCGACCCGGCGACGTGCTGCCGAGCCGCAAGGGCCTGACCGTCGAGATCAGCAACACCGACGCCGAGGGGCGGCTGGTGCTGGGCGACGCGCTGGCGCTGGCCGACGCCGAGGCGCCCGATCTGCTCGTCGACTTCGCGACGCTGACCGGGGCGGCGCGCGTCGCCCTGGGCCCGCAGGTGGGGCCCTTCTACACCGACGACGAGGCGCTCGCCGCCGACCTCGCCGACGCCTCGCGCGCGACCCACGACCCGCTGTGGCGCATGCCGCTGTGGCCGGGCTACCGCGGCTACCTCGACAGCAAGGTGGCCGACGTCAACCACCTCTCGAGCGTCGGCCTGGGTGGCTCGATCACCGCCGCCCTCTTCCTGCAGCGCTTCGTCACCGAGAGTCCGCGCTGGGTGCACTTCGACGTCTGGGCCTGGAACCGCGACGACCGCCCCGGCCGCCCGATCGGCGGCGAGGCCAACGGGCTGCGGGCCATGTTCGAGGTGCTGCGGCGACGTTACGGCGATCAATACGCGGGCTGATTGACGCGCTGCGTTGAGCTATGCTGACGCCCACGCGGGCGCGGTGCGCGTCCCAGGCCCGGGAGCACGACCATGCTAGACAAGTTCCCGACGGTCCGCCGGTTCATGGACTCGACGCAGAACACCCTGCGCCCGGGCCAGACGATCCGCGAGGCCGTCCGCTTCCTCCTCGACGAAGGCATGACCAGCGCCCCGGTGCTCGACGACGCCGGCCAGCTGGTCGGCATCCTCTCCGAGAAGGAGTGCCTCAAGCTGCTCACGCAGGGCGAGGAAGTGCAGGCCGCCACGGTCGCCGATCTCATGGTGCGCGAGGTGGTCACCGTGCCCCCCGAGATGGACATCTACTTCGCCGCCGGCATCTTCCTGCGCAACGCGTTCCGACGGTTGCCCGTGATCGAGAACGGCCGGCTGGTGGGTCAGCTCACGAGGCGCGACACGTTGCGGGCCATCGAGCTGAACCTGCACCACATCGAGACGCCCTGGCCGAGGCGCGCCGGCGGGCTCGCCTGACCTGGCGCGGTCAACTGCCTGAATTCACTCGAAGATCGACCTCGAAGCGCTCTTCCACCGCGCGCCGGCGAGCAGCCAGTCACCGTCCACGCGTTCGAAGCGGAAGTGAACCTCGAACAGATCGGCGTTCGCGTTGGCCAGATCGGCCAGACCGCCCACGGGCGAGGCGGCGACCCCCGCGACCAGATCCACCTCGGCGGCGTCGGCGCCTACGATCCGGACGTCGCGGACCTCCTGGGCGATGTGGACGGTCCTGTGGCGCAAGAAGTGGAACTGCAGCATCGCGACCAGCTGCTTCTTGGTGCCGGCCTTCTCCCCACGGAACGCGTCCGAGATCAGCGCCTTGATGCCGCCCACGTCGCCCTCCTCGGCGGCCTTCTCGAGGGCGGCCACGGCGGCGACGACCTGCTCCTTGGGATCATCGGGCTTGCGGGAGCAGGCGGCGGAGAGCAGGACGAGCAGCAGCAGGTGATGCGCGCGAACGGGACGAGACATGGGCACCCTGGCGGTCGTGAGCGAGCCGAACGATAGCCCGCGGCCCGCGCCGGCGCCAGCGGCGACCCCCCGCGGGCGGGTGGCCTTGGCGCTGATCCTCGGGGTGTTGGCGATCTCGCTCGCGGCGCCCATCTTTCGGCGCACCTTCCCCACGCACCCGCTGGTCGCGTCGGGCCTGCGCCTGGCCATCGCGG
>CALBMW010000656.1 GCA_937896275.1 uncultured Myxococcales bacterium | reverse complement strand
CGCGCGATGGTAGCGCGGCCGCGGCCTCACGGCGCGTCCGAACGGCGTACACTGTGTCTCGCCCCGAGGGGCGGCACCTGGAGGGCACACCCGTGGACGAATCCGCGCGCCTGGTCGAGTCGATCCACCACGCAGTCATCGGCGAGGACACCGCGCTGGCCGGCCCCTACGGCATGCGCCGCGTCGTCTACTGCGACTACACGGCCTCGGGTCGGTCGCTGGGCTTCATCGAGGACTTCATACGAAACGAGGTGATGCCGCTCTACGCCAACACGCACACGGAGTCTTCGGGCACGGGCCTGCAGACGACGCGCTTCCGCGAGGACGCCCGCCACATCATCGCCGACGCGGTCGGCGCCGACGCGCGCGACTGCGTCCTCTTCTGCGGCTCGGGGGCCACAGCCGCGGTCAACAAGCTCATCGACGTGCTCAACCTTCGCCTGCCGAAGAACCTGGACGACGAGTACGGGTTCGCGGCGCAGATCCCACCGCAGCGTCGGCCGGTGGTCTTCATCGGTCCCTATGAGCACCACTCCAATGAGCTGCCCTGGCGCGAGTCCATCGCCGAGACGGTGGTCATCGACGAGGACGCCGACGGACACGTCGATCTGGCGCTGCTCGAGGCGGCCCTCGCTCGCTTTGCGGATCGACCGCTGAAGATCGGCAGCTTCTCGGCGGCCAGCAACGTCACCGGCATTGGCACCGACACGCGCGCGGTCGCGGCGGTGCTGCACCGCCATGGCGCCTTGTCCTTCTGGGACTTCGCCGCGGCGGGGCCCTACGTGAAGATCGAGATGAACATGGCCGACGAGCGGCCGGACGGGCACCTGATCTACAAGGACGCCATCTTCCTGTCGCCGCACAAGTTCATCGGCGGTCCCGGCACGCCCGGGGTGCTCGTCGTCAAGCGGGCCCTTCTCAACAACCGCGTCCCCACCAGCCCCGGCGGCGGGACGGTGGCCTACGTCAGCCGAGCGGAGCACGTCTACCTCACCGATCCCGTGCTGCGCGAGGAGGGCGGCACCCCGGCGATCCTCGAGTCGATCCGGGCTGGACTGGTCTTTCAGCTCAAGGATGCGGTGGGGGTACCGGCCATCGAGGAGCGCGAGCAGGCCTTCATCCGTCGCGCAATCGACCGCTGGAGCGCTCACCCGGACCTGCGGATCCTCGGCAACCCGCGGGCCTGGCGCCTTTCCATCGTCTCGCTGATGGTGCGCCACGGCGAGGATCGCTACCTGCATCACAACTTCGTCGTGGCGCTGCTCAACGACGTGTTCGGCATCCAGGCCCGCGGCGGTTGCTCCTGCGCGGGCCCCTACGGCCACCGGCTGCTGGGCATCGGCCTCACGCGCTCACGCGCCTTCGAGCGCGAGATCCTCCGCGGCTGCGAGGGCGTGAAGCCCGGCTGGGTGCGCGTCAACTTCAACTACTTCATCAGCGAGGCGTCGTTCGCCTATGTGCTCGACGCCCTCGAGATGGTGGCCGAGCACGGCTGGCGCCTGCTGCCGGACTATCGCTTCGAACCCGAGACCGGGATGTGGCGCCACCGGGGCGGCCACGCCTTCCAGCCGATGCGGCTGTCCGAGGTTCGTTACAGCGGCGGGCGAATGACCTATCGCAGCCGGCACGCGACCGAGCCCGAGTCGGCGCTGGACGACTACCTGACCGAGGCGCGCGCGCTCTTCGCGGGGGCGGCCGAGCGCTTCGCCGACGCGGACGACCCTCACCTCAACGCCGACTTTCAATCCCTTCGCTGGTTTCCCCTGCCCAGCGACGCCGTGGTGCGCCTGCGCGGCCTTCGCTGAGGACAGGTCGCGACGACGTGTCCCCCTCATCCCACGCATCGGCGTGCACCGACTCGCCCTGACAGGTACCATCGCGCGCGTTGGCCTTGGACTTGTGGGGAGATTCGGATGGACACGCGCGGATGGGGTCGCGGCCGGTGCGCCGTGCTCGTGGCGCAGGTGGCGCTGGCTTGGGTCCTCACGGGGTGCGACGACGGCGGTGGCGCCGCGTGCGTGGCCGGGCAGACCGTGCCCTGTGTTTGCCCGGGCGGCGGCAACGGCGCCCAGACCTGTGGTGCCACGGGGATTTTTGGAGTCTGCGCGTGCGCGGACGCCGGCGTAGGGGCGGGCGGATCGCAGGGCGCGGGCGGGGAGTCCGGCCAGGGCGGCGCACCCGGAGCCGGCGGCGAGCCGGGGCAGGGC
>CALBMW010000655.1 GCA_937896275.1 uncultured Myxococcales bacterium | reverse complement strand
CGCCGAGCCGGTGAGCGCCAGCCCGAGCACCGCCGTGACCGCCCAGCGGCGCCGCCTGAGGCGAGGGTGCGCCCGGGTCGAGTGCTCCGCGCTCGCGACCAGATCCGGCGGGGACGGGGGGAGCTCCAGCGCGGCCAACCGCTCGCAGAGGGCCGCCGCCGTCGGTCGGTCCTCGGGCGCCTTGGCCAAGAGCTCCCGGCTCAAGGCCTCGACCGCGCTCCAGGGCGGGCGGCGCCGGTAGGCCTCGGCCAGCAGCGGGGGGGCGCTCGCGTACAGGTGCGCGAGGTACGACCGACCCGGCTCCTCCCCGCTCTCGAAGGGCGCCCGGCCCTGGAGGAGCGCGTGCAGGATGCAGCCCAAGGCGTAGACGTCCGCGCGGCCGTCGACCTCGGTGCCCTGGAGCTGCTCGGGTGCCATATAGCTCGCCGTGCCCAGCACGACGCCGGTGGAGGTGAGGCGCCCGGCGTCCTGCACCTGCGCGACCCCGAAGTCGCTGATGCGCGCCCCGGCGGCGGTGACGAACAGGTTGGCGGGCTTCACGTCCCGGTGCACCACCCCGGCTGCGTGGGCGGCGGCCAAGCCCTCGGCGACCTCGAGCAGGAGCGTCAGGGCGCGATCGAGGGGCCAGGGCTCACCCCGCGCGAGGACCTCCGCGAGGGTCGGCGCCCGGACGCACTCCATCACCAGGTACGGCCGCTCCGTCTCGGGATCGACGCCGAGGCCGAGGACGCGGACCACCCGGCGCGAGTCGATTCGTCGCGCGGCCGTCGCCTCGCGGAAAAAGCGCTGCACCTGCTCGAGCTCACGCGCGCGCTCCGGGTGCAGCAGCTTGAGGGCGACCTCCGATCCGTCGGGCGCGGTGGCCTCGACCACCAGCCCCATACCACCGCGGCCCAGCACCGCGCCGAGCACGTGGCCGTCGATCTCGCGCGGCAGCTCGGCCTCCGCCGGGCGCGCGCTCAGTGTCGGTGCGCCGTCGTGCGGGCAGGTGCGACCGGAAGTCGCGCCACCGCAGACCACGCAGGTGCGTGGGGACTCCGCTCTCAATTCTCGCGGAGGATAACCCAGGTGCGATTCGATGTGCACACACGTGCGCGCACACAGTGGCAGAATCGCTCGGCGGCGCCGCAGGCCTCGCCGCGGCTGGCACGCCGCCTGCTCTGGTCCCCGTCGTCGAACCGAACTCGACCAGCAAAGGAGACCGAGATGAAGCGCATCGCCCTAGTCCTCAGCCTGAGCATGCTCTGCGCCACCAGCGCCGAGGCCAACCCCTGTACCTCGCAGTGGATGAAGTTCCGCACCCAGTTCGCGGCGCTGGGCCCCCTCGTGGGCAAGATGACCTGCGACTACAGCGCCAACGGCGACGCCGACGCCGCTCAGGACTGTGTCGATGCGTACGAGGAGGCGATCCGGATCATCAAGGACCTGGAGAAGAACTGGAACCAGAACGCGAACAGCGCCGCGATCGGCCCGCGTGGGATGGCCGCGAACCGAGCCTACACCGGCACGGTCACCGCCGAGAGGGTGTTCATCGGCGGGAACGTCAACAGCGACAAGTGGGAGCTCGACTTCGAGATCACGGGTGGGAACTCGACGAAGGACCTCACGGTGGACGTCTGCCTGATCGACGCGAAGGGGGACGCGGCGGGGCACCAGTCCAAGAAGTTCTCCGCGCCGCCGAAGGCCGGGACGAAGTGGACTCCCAAGCTCAAGAAGGCCGCGGGCATGATCCCCATGGTATACCTGCGCAAGCCCTTGGGTACGAAGGGGTTCAAGTACCGCCTGGTCTCGAAGC
>CALBMW010000654.1 GCA_937896275.1 uncultured Myxococcales bacterium | reverse complement strand
TCGGGCTGGTTCTGGTAGCCCACCGCCCGCCACTGGGCGATCGTCTCGCCGTGGCCTGGTCGGTGGGGGCGGGGATGCGGGGCCGGTGACGCTGGCGCTGATCGATGGCGCGGGGGCGGGGCGCGCCGAGCGTGCCACGCCCTGGGACGTCGGGGCGGGTCCGGTGACGCTGGCGGCGAAGGGCGAGGCGTTGCTCGTCGTGGCGCGCGACGAGGACGTCATGATGGGCCGGGTGCATACGGCGGGGCTGCTGGGCGAGCCGCGTGCGCTCTTCGAGGCCGGCCTCGACGGGCCCGTGGCTGCCCTGGGGCACGACGAGGGCTTCCTGGTGGTCGGTCAGGGGGGCGGTGCGCTGGTGGGGGGTCGGTTCGACGCGGGGCTCGCGCGGATCGGTGAACCGCTCGCGCTCGCGGATGGCGTGGGCGAAGCGAGCGCGGCCCTGGCGGCCGCGCCGGGGGGCACCTGGGTGGCCTGGGCAGACGAGGCCGGATCGCTCGCGGCGCGCTTCGTGCCGGCCGGCGAGGGGACGCCGGATGCGGCGGTCGATCTCGGCGCCGTGGCGCGCGCCGGCACGGGTCCGGCGCTGGCGGCGGATGACGAAGGCTTCGTGATGGCCTGGGTGGACGCTGTCACGGGCGCGCCCACGGTGGGACGCTTCGACGGGATGGGGCGTGCGCGCGCGGCGTCGGTGGCCGTGGACGTGGGGCCGGCGGGTGCGCCGCGAGTGCTGCGGGTCGCGGGCGCGTGGTGGGTCGCCTGGTCGAGGGTGCCATCGGGCGAGGCGGCTGACGCGGTCTACGTCGCTCGCCTCGACGTGACGGGGCGTCCGGCCGGTGGGGCGCAGCGGGTCAGCTATGACGCCGGCGGCGCGGAGCGGCCACGCCTGGCCTTGGTGGGCGGCCGGGTCGTCGTCGCCTGGCAGGCGTCGTGGGACGGCGATGGTACGCAGGTGCGCGTCACGACGATGGATCCAGGCTGCGGCGACTGACGAACTCCACACTCGTGCGTTGGTCGCGGGGGGCGCCGCGTCGTGGCGGCCTCCGAACCTTTTCAGGATCAGGCCACGCCGAGGGGAGTCTCGCTACGCCCTGCCTTCAAGCCGAGGCCTGCCGTGTCCGTTCCGGACAGTGTATGCGTGCGGTGTGCGTCCTCGCGTCGGCGGCGCCCTCGGGGGTCGCGCGGCCGCGGCGGATGGTCAGGGGCGAGAGGCGCGGCGCGGCGCGCGGAGCCGCTTCAGCGAATCGGCGGCGGGAGACCGGAATGGAGAGCCTCAGAGTGCTGGTGATCGACGACGAGCCAGCCGTGCGCCAGGCGACCGCCGAAGCTGTGCAGCGCCTGGGCCACACGGTCGAGGTGGCGCCGTCGGCCGAGGCGGGGCTCGAGCTGTTGGAGCGCTGCGACGTCGTGCTCTGCGATGTAATCATGCCCGGGATGGATGGCATTCAGTTCATCGAAGCCGCGCTCCGGCTCCGGCCCGACCTGCGGATCATCATGATGTCGGGCCGCGCCGAGGTGGACGACGTGGTCGGCGCCTGGCGGGCCGGCGCGGTGGACTTCGTGCGAAAGCCGACGCCGCGCGTCGAGCTGCGTTCGGCCCTGAGTCGGGCCATGGGGGTCGGGCGCGCGCCGAGCCGGATGAGCGGCGGGGCCTCACCCGCAGACTCGGACGATGTTCGCCCAGCGCGTCCGGGGCTGTGCGCGACCGAGGTCGTGTCCGAGGGAGCGACCGAGGACGCCCACGGGGACGCGGCGTCGAACGAGCGCGTGCGGCGCATCCTCGCCCACATCAGGAAGCACGGCATCGTCTTCCCGGTGCCACCGGGCGTCGTGCGCCGGGTCGCCGAGTTGGCTGGGCAGAACGACCCCGACCCCGAGGCGGTGATCCGGCTCCTGGAGTCGGAGCCACTGCTGGGCCGCACGGTGCTGAAGCTCGCGAACACCGCCGAGTTTCGCGGCATGGTGCCGCCCGCCACGGTGCGGGCGGCGGCAGCGCGCGTCGGGGCCTACCGGGCGCTGTCCAACGCGGCCTCGGTGCTGCATCGGACGTCGCATCGCCTCGAGGGCGACATGGCGTCTCGCTTCGCCAGCGAGCTGTGGCTGACCCATGTGTTGAGCGCGGCGGTCGCCGAGCAGCTCGCCACCGCCACCGGCGTCGCGGCCGCGCATCAGGTCCAGATGCTGGCCCTCTTCGCGAACACCGGCGAGCCGGCGGTTCTGCAAGCTGGCATGGCGACCTGCCCCGAGCTCTTCGAGGGGACGACTCCGTCGGACGAGCTGCGCGGGCTGCTCCGGCGAGCGCGCGGGAAGGCAGCCGAGGCCCAGCTCGCGAGGTGGTCCATCGGACCGGCCCTCACGGGCATGGTCCAGAGCGTGTGGTCCCGGGGGCCCGCGCGCCCGCCTGCGTCGGTGGTTCGCGCGGCGCGGGTCGAAGTGGATCGGAACCTTCGGCCGGATCCAGTGGGCGTCGACCCAGGCTGGGAGGGCGCCGCGGACGTCGCGCCGAGCCTGGAGCGCGGGCAGCTGGTGGGCTTCTGCACCCGCGCGTTGGCCCACGCGCGGGCGCTGTTCGCCATCGAGGCGGGCTAGGGGCTGCCGAGGAAGTCGCTCGGCGCTGCCCATGAAGAAGTGCCCGTGAAGAAGTGCCTGAAGAAGTGCCTGGCACTTCTGCCTGAAGGAGTGCCCTGCCTGAAGAAGTGCCCGGCACTTCGCTTTGCCCTGCGCTCGCAGGCCGTCCGTTCAGCCGTCATCTCAGTCAGGCGTGCCAGCAGTCCTGAAGCAGTGCCTGGCAAATCTGCCTGGCACATCTGCCTGGACGTCGCGCCGAGCCTCGAACGCGGGCAGCTGGTGGGCTTCTGCACCCGCGCGTTGGCCCACGCGCGGGCGCCGTTCACCATCGAGGCGGGTTGGCTCGCTCGACCCCCCGCACCTCATCGGGCCTCACTGCCAGCCACCCCCCAGGCCGGGCAGGTGCGCGACCGATACGCCGAGGGTCGGCCGCCCCTGCATGTCGATGAGCGCGAACGCGCCAAACCCCGGATTCGTATGCCAGAAAGCGTTCGGATACAGGTTCACGTGCACGAGGCGGTCGGGCAGATCGCTCACCTGGAACGAGGTCACGAGCGATCCATCGCGGTCGACGAACGCCGCCGCGGTGTTGCCGAAGATCACGGGGTTCGCGACATCCCGCGATGCCGTGCTCTTCAGGCGGGTCGCGCGCCGGCCAACGCCGACCGTCAGCGCGTAGCCACCGTCGAACCGGTAGGAGAGGCCGCCGAGGTGCGACAGGCCGCCGTAGGCGAACAGGCTCAACGGCGCCATGGCCGGGATCTGCCAACGGGCGGCGATGTTGTCGGCCTGGTTCTCCAGGTCGAAGCTGGGCAGGATGAAGGTGGGCTGCAACGACCAGTTGAGCAGCACCACCTCTTCGCTGAAGAACCGGTTCACCGCGTCGAAGCTGAAGAGGAGCATCCCGCCGAGATCGAACACGTAAACGTCGGCGATGCAGTCCACGTTGACGCCGCGCTTGCCCTTGTTCTCGATCGTCTCGTTGATGAACGCCGATCCGAGCAGCGTCGCGCCCGCCACCAGCGCGGGCACGGGGACGTCGTGCGCGACCGCCCACTCCCGCAGCATCGTGAAGGTCGAGCCGCCGCCGAGCAGGTGCAGCGAGTAGTTGGGCACCCAGCGCTGCGTCCCCGGCGCGAAGCTGAGCGGCAACAACTCCTGCCGCGTGAACTTCCACCAGCCGTGCTCGCTGATCGACGCGATCGGGTGCGCGAGGTTGTCCAAGACGTTCCGGGCGCCTGGCCCGTAGGCGTGCGTGAAGATGTTCCGGTCGCCGGGCCGCAGGACCACCACGTCGAAGCCGCGGTTCAGCAGGACGTAGAGTGGGTCGAAGAGCGCCTGGTTGCCATAGTCGTAGCCCCGGTAGAAGTAGGGCGCGTCGGCGCGGGCAAGGGTGGGCATCGCCAGCAGGGCGCCCAGGAGGAGGGCGAGCCAGGCGGTGCGCGCGCGTCGTGCAGGCCCGACCGATCGAGGGGCGCACCTCGCCGCGGCCAGCGGCGACGGGTATCCCACCTCGGAGACGGCAGACTCCATACCGCGCCCACACCTCGCCGCTACGACCTCGGTTGGTCTGCCGTCCGGGCCACCTCGAAGTGCAGCCGTCGGCGGTACATCTGGCCAGACACGAAACGTCGCGAGACCTCGATGGGCGCGTAGCTCTCGTCCGGTGTGTGGTTCCGGTGGACGGCGACGACTCGCAGCTCGACCGGTCGGCGTCGCCAGAACCGCCACGGGGCAACGCGAAGCCGCACGGTGTCTCCCGGGTAGATGAAGCCGTAGGTGTTCCCGTTGAGGAAGACCTCGGCCGCTTCCACCGCCCCGCCCGTCAGCGCAGGCTGGTCGGAGAAGATGAGCTCGACGAGGACCATGGCCTTGTCGCGGGCCTCGCTGTGGTCTTTCATCGCGCGTGCATAGTCCATGGTGCGCTGCCTCCCAAGCTGCTCGTTTCGGCGCAGGTATCATCGGGCGCGCGCCCCGCACAAGGTCACCGCGATGCCGCCCACGAAGAGGTCGAGGTCGGCCCCGCAGCCGCGCGTCATCGAGCGAGAAGACAGTGAAGTTCGGTGCGACGACCCGCGCCGGGCCCACTCTGACCTGGAGCCGGGGTCCCAGCCCCACAGCGGCGCGCCACGTCCAAGCGATCGTCGCTCACGCCGGCGCCCAGACCAGCTCGAGCCGCACGCCGCTCGGTCCGGCGAACATCATGTGTCGCGCGTCGCCCGCGCCCAGCAGCTCCGGTGGGAACTCGATCGTGACGTCGTCCCGCGCAGCCAGTGTCGCGTGCAGCGCATCGAGCGCCTCGGCGGACTCGATCCGCAGGGCCAGGTGGTGCAACCCGACGCAGCCGCGGCGGTCGAACGCGGCGGTGTTCGTCACGTCCGGCGCTTGCCACAGGGTGAGCATGGTGACCCCGTCGGAGACGAACAGGGCAGGGTAGCTCGGCCGGCCACCGACCTCGTGGAACCCGAGCGCCTCGACGAAGAAGTCGCGGGCCCGCTCGATGTCCAGGACGTTGAGCCCGACGTGGTGCACGCCCCGAGTCCTTGCCGTCATCGTGTCCTCCGGTGTGTGGGGACCACACGATCGTCGGAACGCCCATCAGAGTCCATGGGCGAAGCGGCGCCGGGGGGCCGCGGCGCTTCGCCGACGGGGTCAAGACGAGAGCAGGGTCCACCGATGAAGTTCTCAGCACCGCGGCGGCACCTTCAACGAATCGGTGCGCTGGGCCTGCGGCTTGGGCTGGCGTCGCGGTCAACGACCACAGGTCCGCGGTCATCACGATCGTCGCCGCGACCGTGAAGAAGTGCCCGTGAAGAAGTGCCTGGCACTTCGACCTGGCCGCACTTCGACCTGGCCCCGCCTGGCAGCGCCAACCATGGGCGCGGGCGCAGCACCGGCCCCCCAGGGTGGAACTGCGAGAG
>CALBMW010000653.1 GCA_937896275.1 uncultured Myxococcales bacterium | reverse complement strand
CGGGCTCGCCGCCCTCTCCGGGCACACCGCCGGCGCCGGGCTCGCCGCCCTCTCCGGGCACACCGCCCCCGCCGGGCTCACCCCCCGCGCCCGGTCCTGCGTCCGGCCCGGCGCCGCCGCAGACGCAGGCGCCGAAGATGCCCTGACCGTCGCAGGTCTGGACGCCTTGGGCCCCGCCGGCGCAGGCGCACTCGACGGTCTGGTTCTGGATGCACCCGCTGCCGCCGCCCGGCGTGCAGCCCACACCGCCGGTTCCCAGCGCAACTGCCAGGATCACTGCCCCGCGCATGATCGACCTCCGTCCCGATTGCTGTCCGCTAAATGGCAGAGGCGCCCCGGCCACCGCAACCCACCCGGAGCTCAGCGGCGCGGCCGGCGCACCGTCGGCGGGGGCGCGACGCTGGGGCGGAAGATCCGGCGGAGGCGCCGCACCGCGAACACGAGCAGGAACAGGATGATGATGACGATCGCCGCGCGGGCGCGTGGATCGACCGTGGGCAGCGCGTTGAGCGCCGCCTGCACCCGCGGCCGCAGAGGGTCGATCTCCTTGGCTTGCGCGACGAGGGGGCGGGCCGCCTCGAGGTCGTCGCGGGCCAGACGCAGCAGCGCGAGGTCGGCCAGCGTGTCGGCCAGGCGCGCGCGGTCGGCCGCGTCGCCGCCGAGGAACAGCGCGCCGCGGTACCAACCGGACGCGGTGACGAGATCGGCCGCTGCGAAAGCCCCGTCACCTTGCGCCCGCAGCAGCTCGGCCGATCGCAGTCGAAACGACCTCGAGTCCCCGCAAAGGGGCGCCGCGAGTCGCAGGCTCGCCTGGGCGGCGAGCCACTGATCGGCCGCCGTGGCGCGCTGCGCATTCACGTCGAGCGCCGCACAGGCCATCCGCGCGGCGTCGCCCGAGCAGGCCTCGGCCGGCGCGAGCGCGAGGGTGATCGCGGGGCTCAGCGCCCCGCCGAAGTCGCCGGCCCCCAGCGCGTGGCGAAGCGCCTCGACGGTCGCGTCCAGGTCCACCGCCGCGGCGTCCGTCGCCGCCGGGGGCGCCGCTGCCTCGAAGGCCAACGCCAGCCGCGCCTCGTCGAAGCCTCGGTCGGCCGCCCAAACGGGATGGCGGAGCAGGATGGGCAGGGCCGCCGGGCCGCCGCCCTCGATCGCCAGGCGGACCAGATCGGGCAGGGGCTCGAGCGCGTCGTAGGGCGCCTCGAAGGGCGTCGCGTCCCCCGTCGGCAGGGCGGCCGCGAGCAGGCGATCCAGCAGCGGGCCAGGGGGAACGTGCCGCGCCGCCCGCGCAGCCAGGGCCAGCCGAACGGCGCCCTCCCCGACCCAGTCGGCGGCGATCTGGGGATCGACCGTCGCCAGCAGCCGCAGGTTGCGGGACCGACCGGGATCGGCGTCCGGGCCGGGGTCGAGCGCGTCCAGGAAGGCGCCGGCCGTGCGCAGGTGGACGTCGGCCCAGCCCGGCCCCACGTCGCCGAGCGCCTCGGCCCATCGATCGAGCGGGAAGCGCGCCGCCACCACCGGCGGCTCCGCGGCGTGCACGGTGAGGCTCGCGCCGGGCGCCAGTTGCGCGAGCGTGCGGTCGCCCGCGCGGAGGGCGATGACGGGCACCGTGCCCGCGTGGGTGATCTTGAAGCCCTCGGGCAGACGCTCGACGACCAGGCCGCTGCCTGGCTCCGCCCCCGCGCCCGCCGCCGCCGGCAGCAGGAGCAGGAGCAGGAGCAGCGCGAGCGGGCGGCTCAACGCTTGAAGAGGTTGGACAGGAAGCCCTTCTTCTTGGGCGCGTCGTCGGCCTGGAAGGGGCACTTGCCAATGACCGCGTCGGCCAGGTCGAAGAAGCCCTGGCTCTGGGGCGCGTCCGGCGCCACCGCGACGATCGGCTTGCCGGTGTCACCGCCCCGCTGGATGTCGTTCTCGATCGGCACGTGGGCCAACACCGCCACGCCGAACTGCTCAGCCACGCGCGCCGTGCCGCCGACGTTGAAGGGGTGGCTCTCGTGGCCGCAGCTCGGACACAGATAGTGGCTCATGTTCTCGACGAGGCCCAGCACCGGCGTGTCCACCTTGCGGAACATCTGCAGACCCTTGATGGCGTCCACCAACGCCAGCTCGCTCGGCGTCGTGACGATGACCGCCCCCGTGATCGGCGCCGACTGGCTGAGGGTGAGCTGCGCGTCGCCGGTGCCGGGCGGCATGTCGATCACCAGGTAGTCCAGCGCCCCCCACTCGACGTCCTCGAGGAACTGCTTGACCACGGACGAGACGATGGGCCCCCGCCAGATGACCGGGGTGTCCTCGTCGACCAGGAAGCCGATCGACATCACCTTGAGGCCATAGGCGTCGACGG
>CALBMW010000652.1 GCA_937896275.1 uncultured Myxococcales bacterium | reverse complement strand
CGACGGGTCCGGCTACCCCTATGCGTTGGAGGGCGCGGCCGTCGATCTGCCGGCGCGCCTCGTCGCCGTGGCCGACGTCTACGATGCGCTCACCAGCGCCCGCCCCGACCGCGGCGCCCTCCGCGCGGACGAGGCGCTGCGCCTGATGCGCGAGGCGCTGTGCGGCGGCCTCGACCCCGAGCTGCTGTCAGCGTTGGCCGCGCTGCCGCTGGGCGCCTGCGGGGCGGACCCTCGGGACCCTGGCGCCGCTTGACCCCCCAACGGCCCCGTCGTATAGCAGTCCGGCATCTTTTGGAGGTGGTCATGCGTTGGGCGATTCGTTGGGCTCTCGGGGTGGCGTTGCTGGCCTCGTCGCTGGCTGGCTGCAATTCGGGTGGGGGCGAGTTCATCGCCAAGGGGCGCAAGGCGCTGCGGGCGAACAACTACGACGCGGCCCACCAAGCCTTCGACGACGCCCTCAAGCAGGACCCCGAGAGTTACGACGGCCTGTGGGGCAAGGCCGAGGCCTATCGCGGCCAGGCCAAGCTGCCGGACCAGCAGAAGCTGCTCGAGCGGATCATGACGGTCCCGAAGCTGGCCGAGGCCTACGCGGGGGTGGTCAAGCCGGCGCTCGAGGAGAACTACCGCAAGCAGGCCGAGACCATCCTGGGCACCTCGCCCGACAAGGCCGAGGCCCTGCTGCGCAAGGCCATCGAGATCAACAAGCGGAGCGAGGCCAACACCACCCTGAGCGAGCTGCTGACCCGCGACGGCAACAACCTGCTCAAGCAGGCCAAGTACAAGGAGGCGAGCGCACGCTACGCGGCCGCCATCGAGCTGCGCATCGCGCGCAAGGCCCGCGGCGAGCTGCAGGGCAAGAAGGAGATCGCCGACTTCTGGGCGCGCAAAGCCGACTTCATGCCCCGCTTCGAGGTGGTCAAGAACGAGCTGATCGAGGCCAAGATCTACGATGACAAGGCCAAGGCCTTCTTCGTGACGGCCGAGGCCGAGATCGAGGGCGATCCCAAGGACGACGAGAACTTCGAGGCGAACGCCGAGCTCGACGGTCTGGTCGCGGTCACCGTCGCGCTCAACGAGCTGACCTGGAAGGTCGCGGGCAAGGAGCGTCCCGAGAACGCCAGCGTCGCCTATGACCGGGCGGTGGTGAGCGTCGTCTCGAAGAACCTCGAGAAGCGAAAGAAGGACCACCTCTTCACCTACCGCGTGGCGGTCCCCGCCGACGCGCTGTTCGAGAAGGTCTTCGAGGTCGACGAGGGCAAGTTCGAGGTGAAGGCACCCGAGGCCGCCGCTGCCGACGGCGGCGCGCCTGCCCCCGAAGAGAAGCCCGCCGAAGAGAAGGCGCCCGAGTAGGGCGACTGGCCTTCACCCCTGGCGTCTCACGCTGGCTGCCGGGACCTGCGACGGGGCGAGGTGGACCCCTGACCCGGTCCCCCTACCCCTTCGCGCGGTGCCCTCCACCCGCTCGAGCATTCGCTCCGCCCATTCGAAGTCGGGGCGACCGAGCGCATGCACCGCGGCTCGCCGGCCACGCGCCGGCCCGCGGCACACTCGAGGCTCCGCGCTCGACCCCTCGATGCCCGACACGTCGCGGGTACACGGTCAGGGCGAGGCCTGAAAGATCAGGGGGTACTCCACCGGGATCGGCTCCCCCTTGAAGCGCGGGAAGGTCCACCGCCGCACCACGCCCCGCAAACACTGATCGAGCACCGTCCCCTGAAAGCGGCGTTCCAGGCTCACGCTGGCGGTGTGCCCCGTGTTGCGAATCTGGAAGCTGAGCGTCGCCTTGGCCCGCTGCAGCGAGTCGTCACGCTTGAGCTGGCGCTGATAGCAGCCGGTGATACTTCGCTGGTAACGCTTGATGGTGTTGCCAATCTGGTCCGGTGACAGCGTCTCGGGCAGCGTGTCGTCGACCGCCGGCCGCGCCACGTCGACCTCCGCCTTGCCGTCCTCGAGGCCAGCGAAGCGGCTGGCGGTCGCCGGCCTGACGGGCGTCGTCGCGGGGGTGGTGGGTCCGTCGACCCTCCTCTCGGAGTGGGCAGGCTCGGGGTGCCCCTTGGGCCGCGGCCGCTCGGCCTCACCGGGCGCAACCACCTTGCGCGCCATCACGACCGCCGCATCCTTGGGCGCGGCGTCGGGAGGCGGCGGGCCCGCGTCGACTACCGCGACGGCCGCGTCGACCGGCGCGACGGCGGCCAGCGTGGCTGCGTCCGCGGCC
>CALBMW010000651.1 GCA_937896275.1 uncultured Myxococcales bacterium | reverse complement strand
CCCCCCGCGCAGGCCCCGCAAGAGACGGCGGTGGCGGCGGATCCGTCCACGACGAGGTCGCCGGCGACGACGCCCGAGACGGGCGCGGCGAAGGTGACCGAGATCTCCGCCGGCGCGTCCCCGATGGAGCCGCGCGTCGGCGTCTCGCTCAAGACGATGGGGGCTTCGGTGAACGCGCTGTTGCGGGCGCCCGGGGTCCCGTTGACGTCCGCGGAGGCCCGCCAGGCGAGCGGCCAGGCGTTGTCGTACGCGGGGTTGGTCAGCTCCAGGCTCGAGCCGAGCCCGTCGGCGGCGGCGGGCCACAGCCCGGCGTCGTCGTAGGTGACCTCGTCGAGGAGCGACCCCGCCGCGTCCGCCAGGCGGATGGTCTCGCCGCCATTGGCCAGGATGCCGCTGGCCCACCGAAAGACCTGGACGCCGTTCGGGATCACGGGCCCGCGGAGCGCCAGCAATGTGGGGTCTTGCGCGACGATCAGGTAGCCGCCGACGTCGAGCGACGTGCCCGCGGGGAAGCTGAAGGTCACCCCCTGGGTGAAGGACGCCCTCGAGAGGTCGGCGGCGCCGGGGCCGTCGTTGTGCAACTCGATGAACTGCAGCCCCTCCGCGTCCTCACCGGCCTGCACCGCGGCGTTCGACGGGTGGTAGTGGACCTCGTTGATGACGATGCGCGCCTGCGCGTTGCCGGCGCCCAAGAGCCCTGCGGCGACCAGGAGTGTGGGCCCTGCGCCGCGAATCAAAGTCGATCGCATCAAGCGGTCTCCCCGTCCGAATCACCCGTGAACGCGACTCTCCCCCGGAGGACCTCCGGGGGCTGCACGCACCGCACAATCCTAACGGCTCGGCGAGGCCGGATCGAGATGGTTTCGCGCGCGCTGGGTCGGCGTTGACCCGGGGGGGCGGGCGCGCAGCCAGGGCGGCACTTTGCGCTCGTCGGAGAGAGCGTCGCGCCGCTCGCCCGCGGTCGCCCTTCGGGCGGGCCCAAGTTCGGGCCGACGTCCACCCGCCTGCGGGACGATCCTTCCCAGCACCGCCACGGTCTGGTACGCCGCTCCCAGGCTGAGTGAGGGGGAAGCTCATGGAGATCGTCGTCAGCTACGCGACGCGGATCATCGGCGCGGTGCTGTTACTGCTGGCCGGCATCTGGGTGGCGAAGCTCGCGGAGCGCCTCACGAGGAGCGCGCTGAGCCGCGCCAAGGTCGACGTGACGCTGTGCGGGTTCATCGCGCGCGCCGCGCGGACCGCTATCCTCGCGCTGGCGGTCATCGCCTGCCTCGGAGCCTTCGGCATCGAGACCACCAGCTTCGCGGCCCTGATCGGGGCGGCCGGCCTGGCCATCGGGCTGGCCTTCCAGGGCACGCTGTCGAGCATCGCCGCCGGGGTCATGCTGCTCTCGCTGCGACCCTTCAAGGTGGGGGACCTGATCACGGTGGCGGGCTTCCACGGCACGGTGCAGGCGATCGGGCTCTTCACCGTCGAGCTCGACACCTTCGATCTGCGCCGCGTGGTGCTGCCCAACAACGCCGTCTTCGGTGAGTCCATCGAGAACCACAGCCACAGCCCCAAGCGACGCGTCGAGGTCGACGTCGGCTGCGCCTACGGCGCGGATCTGAAGAAGAGCCGGGAGATCATCCTGGCTGCTTGCCGCACCATCGAGGACACCCTGGACGCGCCCGAGGCCTACCTGATGGGGCTGGGCGGGTCGTCGGTCGACTGGCAGGCGCGCGTCTGGGTTTCGCCCGCGCGGTATCTGGCGGTGCGCGATCAGCTCACCGAGGCGGTCAAGCAGCACTTGGACGACGCCGGCATCTCAATCCCGTTCCCGCAGATGGACGTCCACCTCGACAAGCTGGGGTGAGAAACGGAGGTCCGCCACCCACGACACTCCGCTCCGCGATCTGGTAAACCCACGGCGTGCAGACTGAACTGCCTGTCGCGGCGTCGCCGCCCGAGTCGCTGGAGGGCATCCTCGAGCGCTTCGTCTACGCGAACGACGACGAGACCTTCTTCGTGGCGCTCGTTCGACCCGATCGCGGCGACGCGGTGCGGGCAGCGGGCGCCCTGGGCGGGCTCGCCCCGGGCGAGCGGGTCCGGCTCATCGGCCAGCGCGTCAACCACCCCCGCTTCGGCGATCAGTTCAAGGTGGAGGCGGCCTACCCCATCATGCCGGCCACCGTCGATGGCATCCGCGCCTACCTCGCCAGCGGCCGGGTGAAGGGCATCGGTGGGCGGCTGGCCGACCGGCTGGTGAAGCAGTTCGGCGCCGAGACCCTCGATGTCATCGCCGAGGCGCCGGAGCGGCTCGCGAAGGTGCCGGGCATCGGCCCCAAGCGGGGGCGCGAGCTGCACGACGTCTTCCTGTCGCAGAAGACCCAGCGCGACGTGCTGGTCTTCCTGCAGGGCCTTGGCATCACGCCGGGCGTAGCCCAGCGCATCTTCAAACGCTACGGCGGGAGCGCCATCCCGCGGGTGCGTGAGAACCCCTACCGGCTGGCCGAGGAGGTCCGCGGCGTCGGCTTCACGACCGCGGACGCCATCGCCCGATCGATGGGCTTCGCGCCGGACTCGCCCGAGCGGGCGGGGGCTGCGCTGGCGCACCTGCTGGGGCGGGCGTCGGACGACGGGCACTGCTTTCTTCCGCGCGCGCTGCTGCTGGAGCGGGCCGACGCGCTGCTGGGGCGCCCCGGCGTCGCGGAGCCGATGCTGGACGCGCTGGTCGCCGAGGGGCGCTTGATCGAGGACGATGGCATCTACCTGCGCGCGGTGCAGGGACTCGAGCAGGAGGCCGCCGGGCGCCTGCGACTGCTGACCGACGCCGCGGTGCCGCCGCTCGTGGCCGATCCCGCCACCTTCGAGCGCGAGACGGGGCTGGCCCTGGCGCCGACCCAGCGCGCGGCGGTCGAGCGCGCGGCCGAGGTCGGCGTGATGGTCCTCACCGGCGGCCCCGGCACCGGCAAGACGACCATCGTGCGCGCGCTGCTGCACCTGCTGCGGCAGGATGGCGGCAAGGTGCTGCTGGCGGCGCCCACCGGCCGCGCGGCGCGACGCATGGCCGAGGCGACCGGGCACGAGGCGAAGACGCTCCACCGCCTGCTCGAGTACAGCCCCGCCGACGATGGCTTCCACCGCGACGAACAGGAGCCGCTCGAGGCAGCGGCGGTGGTCGTCGACGAGGCGTCGATGGTCGACCTCCAGCTCTTCGTGGCCTTGCTGCGCGCGGTCGCGCCGGGCACTCGGTTGTTGCTGGTGGGGGACGCCGATCAGCTGCCCTCGGTGGGGGCGGGCAACGTGCTGTCGGACCTGCTGCGCAGCGGGGCGGTGGTGGCGGTGCGGCTGACCGAGGTCTTCCGGCAGGCGGCGACCAGTCGCATCATCGTCAACGCCCACCGCGTGCTCCGGGGCGAGCTGCCCGAGGCGCCGCCCGAGGGCGTCGAGAGCGACTTCTACCTCGTCCCCGCGCGCGGCGCCGAGGAGGCCAGCGATCTCATCGCGCGCATGGTCGCCGAGCGTATCCCCAAGGCATTCGGTCTCGATCCCATCAACGATGTGCAGGTGCTCACGCCCATGCACCGCGGCGCCGCGGGCGCCGAGCGCCTCAACGCCCTGCTGCAAGCCCGCCTCAACCCCGACGGCGCCCCCATCGAGCGTGGAAATCGGAGGTTTCGGGTGGGGGACAAGGTGATGCAGGTCAAGAACGACTATGACAAGGAGGTCTTCAACGGCGACCTCGGGCGCGTGGTCGGGCGGGGCGAGAAGGGCCTGATCTGCGACTTCGACGGACGCATCTGTCAATACATCGGCGATGATATCGACGCGCTGATGCTGGCCTACGCCTGCTCGATCCACAAGAGCCAGGGCAGCGAGTACCCGGCGGTCGTGGCGCCGGTGCTGACCGAGCACTGGGTGATGCTTCAGCGCAACCTGCTCTACACGGCCCTCACGCGCGCCCGCCGGCTGGTGGTGCTGGTGGCCGAGCCGCGGGCGCTTCGGCGCGCGGTCCAGAACGTCGAGGGGCTGCGCCGCTTCACCGGGCTGGCGCGCAGGCTGACGGCGTGAGAGCGCGGTGGACCGCTGGGGCGCTGGGCCTGACGCTCGCGTTCGGCGCGCCGGCCGCGCGCGCCGCCGAGGAGGAGCCCGGCGACTCGGTGGGGGGGGCCATCGCCGCCGGCTTCGCCCCGCGTCCAGCCAACCAGCCGGCGGGTTCGCTGCTGGGCGGCGTGATCGCGCTGGCTCCGGGCTTCCTGGTCCACGGCCTGGGACACTTCTACGTGGGGGATCGCGCGGGCGGTCTGAAGCTGCTCGGCGCCGAGCTGGCCGGCGTCGCGATGATCGTGGGCAGCTCGCTCCTGACCAGCGCCACGCGCGAGGCGGGCACCTACGGCGCCCCGGCTGAGCTCCTGCGGCACGCGGGCATCGTGCTCTTCGTCGGCTCGTGGGCGGCGGACGTCGTCGGGGCGGTCAAGGGCGTCGAGGCCTTCGAGGCGGACAGCACCCGCCTGCGCGGTGCCGACTTCGCGCTGGGCTATCGCTACACCTATGACCCCCTGACCCCCTTCAGGCACCACCTGGTGACGCGCCTGCGCCTGGACGGCGGCTGGATCTATGCGCGACCGTTGGTGGATCTGGCCAAGGGCCTCCGGCGCTACGAGGTGGATCTGGGGACGCGCGTGTTCCGGGGTCAGGATCCGCACAACCAGGTGGCGCTCGGCGCGCGTCTGCAGCGCCGTGAGCTCAGCGCCTACGGCGCGGCGACGCGGGGCGTGGCCGGCTACGCGGGCGTGAAGGGCGATCTGGGGCTGGTGCTGCCCAGCCTGCGCAACCTGTACCTGGTCAGCCGGCTGGGCTACGGCGCGGACTGGTACAGCTTCGACGACGCTGTGGACAGCACGCCGGGCATCACCGCCGACGCGGCCTTCGTCGACGCCTACCTGTTGCTCGAGACCGGCGTCTCACTCAACAGCGGCCCGCTCACGCGCCTCGAGGTGCTGTTCGTGCAGGACCCGACCCGGGACGTTCCGCCCTTCGGAGATCAGCTGGGCTTCGTCGAGATGGGCATGAGCCATCAGTACCTGGGCGATCTCAACATCGAGCTCACCCTCACCCTCGGCGAGGGGTGGGGCGTCTGGCTGGGCCTGGGGTATGGGCTGTGAGCGGTGCCGCGCGCGTCCTTTGCCTGGCTTCGTCCCTCGCGCTGATGGCCTGCAACGCGCCGCAGGACACGCGCGCGGCCCGCAACGCGCTGGCCGGTGAGCGCACCTTGGCCGAGGGGCTGGTGGTGCGGGTGGGCGGCGGCGCGATCGTGGCCCGCGAGACCGTCGAGGGTGGCTTCAAGGTGACCGTGCGGGCGCAGTCGCTCGACGTGCGTGTCGAGGTCGAGGACAAGGGGTGTCAGCCGCGCCTGGTGGAGATCACGGTGAGCCACCTGCCGCCCGCCGCCGACGGGGTCGAGACGCGCTGGCGACCCTTCCTCGGGGCGCTCTCGCCGACCGTGGCGGCCACCCGGCGAGCGCTGGGTGGCGCCGTGCTGCTCTCGGGCGACGCCGACGACCCCGACTGGACGCCGCTGGCGGGCGCGGCGACCTTCGCGCCGCTGCTCGAACCCGAGGTGCGGGTCTGGACGGTCGAGACGGATCGCGGGCAGCGCGCGGCGATCGTCCACCCTCGGCGCATCGAGGACGTCGAGCGGACCGCTCGAGCCGGCGCCTGCGCCACCCTGGGCGCTCAGGCCCTCGGTGAGCTGGGCCAGGCGCCGGTGATCGCGCGGCACCGGCTGCGGGTGCCCTTCGAGGATCGAGACGTGACCTTCGCGGTGTGGGGCAACACCGCGGGGCGATCGGGGACGCGTGGTCGCATCCTGGGGGCGGTCGCCCTGAGCGGGGTCGACTTCGCGGTCGTCACGGGCGACCTCACCGCCCAGGGCACGCGCGACCAGCTCGAGGCGGCGGCCGCGCAGATCGACGCGGCGCTCGAGGTCCCCTGGTTCGCCACGTTGGGCAACCGGGACGTGCAAGGCGAGGCGGGCGACGACTACCTGCCGATCATCGGGACCAGCCGCTTCGCCTTCGACGCGGGGCCGGTGCGCCTGGCCGTGGTGGACTCGGGTGACGCCGCGCTGAGCGGCGCCGATCACGCCTCGCTGGCGCGCTGGCTCGGGCGCAAGCCGCTTTGGTGGCAGGCCACCGCGGCGCCGCCGGTGAGCGTCGTGTTGACGCACGTGCCACCCTTCGATCCCTTCGGGGCGCGGGGGGCCGGCTTCAAGAGTCGCCTCGAGGCGACGCGGGTGATGGCGCTGTTGCAGCGAGCGCGGGTGCCTTACCTGCTGACGAGCAACCTCGCGATCTGGCGTACCGACGACCTGGCCGGCGTGCAGGTGGTGCACGCGGGGGGCGGCGGAGCACCGCTCGAGGACGGCACGGGGGACTTCTTCTGGTTGCGGGTGACCGCGCGCGCGGGCTGCGTCCCGGTCGGCACAGCGGGGGTGGCGCTGGGCGCGCCTTGCGGAGACGGCTGCGCGGGTGGTTCGGCCTGCGTCGAAGGCGCGTGCGCACCTTGCGTGGTCGTCGAGCGGCGTGATCCGTTGCCATGACGCCGCGTTGACAGGGAAAGGGGGCGATGCGAGAGTGGCCCCCCGCAGCCGCGCCGCGCGGCTCCCCGGTCACCGGTCGCGAGGCGAACACGATGGAGTTCGATTGTCCCGAGTGCGGGGCTCCGCACGCGTTCCCCGAGGACCAGATCCCCCTCGACGGCATCACCGTCGCGTGCACCGCGTGCGCCGCGCACATTTCGCTCGATCGGCACGGCGTGAAGGGTCAGCGACGACCTGAGCCGCCTGCCCCGAGCGCGCCGCCGCCGCCCGCACCCAGCGTACCCCCCCGCGACCGCGCGGCCTGGCCCCAGCCCGCGCTGGAGTCCACCACCGAGGCCCTCGA
The DNA here is from genome assembly GCA_937896275.1 of uncultured Myxococcales bacterium. Taxonomy (GTDB): domain Bacteria; phylum Myxococcota_A; class Bradymonadia; order UBA7976; family UBA1532; genus JACKDN01. Next base: position 72 of record CALBMW010000651.1, on the reverse strand, counting down.
CATCGTCCAACCGTCAACGCCCGACGCCTCGGGTGAGGGGTGGGACGCGACGTCGGAGGCGCAGGGCCCGAG
>CALBMW010000650.1 GCA_937896275.1 uncultured Myxococcales bacterium | reverse complement strand
CAAAGGAGCGGACACCGAGCAGATGCCGCTGCGACGCGCTGAGCGGGTGGACCACGAAGCCAAAGCGCATCGCTCAGGGCTCGCCTGGGTGGCGCGCGACGAGGCGACGGGCAGCGGGCTGGCAGGCGGCGCAGTGGCAGGCGGCGGGCGCGTCCGCGGTGATCGGACGACGCACGCGCACGCTCAGGCCTCGCAGGGCTGGCCCTTCTCGGCGAGCTGGTGGAGCACGATGTTCACGAAGCTCTGGACGCGGAACAGCCGCGGGATGTCGTTGGCGGTGAGCCCGGGCACGATCTCCTCCGGCTCCACCTCGGGCATGAGCTCGCGCAGCTTCTCGAGGGCCAGATCGGTCAAGACGCCATCGACCTCGTAGTCGCTGGGATCGATGCCCGCTTGGCTGGCCTCTTTGACGCCCCCCCGCGGGATCTTGATGTCGAAGCCCCGCTCGAGCAGGAAGACGATCTCGAGGAGATCGAGCGACTCGGCCCCGAGGTCATCGAAGATGCGAGCGGTGGGCTCGACCTCGTCCTCGTCGACCCCGAGGGCCTCGACGAACGCGTCGCGTACTCTCTCGAAGACGGCTTTTCGGGTCAGGGCCTCGGACGTCATGGGCTCCTCGGGGGTCGCGGGAGGACGCATGATCGGCCCGGAGTGCTTCGGATTTCAAGTAGAAATCCGTGTTCCGGGCTCCTATGCTGCGCGCCCCATGCGACCCCTCCACGTGCTGGTCGTCGACGACGACGACGACATCCGCGATTATCTCGGGCTCGCCCTGCGCGCGCTCGGTCACACCGTGACCGCGGCGGCGGCGTCGGCTCAGGTACCGAGCGGCCTCACGGCGGACGTGGCGCTCGTCGATCTGCTCGTCTTGGGCGACGCCACCGCCGCGCTGACGCTGATCCGACGTCTGTTGGCCGAGGGGGTCCGGGTGGTGCTCATCACCGGCCTCTCCCTCGACGCGCCGTCGGTGCAGGCGGCGATCGCGGCCGGCGCCGTCGATGTGTTGCAGAAGCCGTTCAGCCTCGATGCGGTGCGTTCTGCGGTCGCCGTGCCGCCGCCGAACCCGACCTGACGGGAAGGCTCAGCGGGCGTATTGGACCGCGCGCGTGCTGCGAATGACGGTGACCTTCACCTCGCCCGGGTAGCTCAACTCGTCCTCGACGCGCTTGGCGATGTCACGCGCCAGCAGATCGGCGTCGCGATCGGAGAGGCGCGCGTTGTCGACCATCACCCGCACCTCGCGCCCAGCCTGGATGGCGTAGCAGCGCTCGACCCCATCGAACTCGCTGGCGAGCGCCTCGAGATCCTCGAGGCGCTTGATGTAGCCCGCGAGCGACTCCGAACGAGCCCCCGGCCGCGACGCCGAGAGCGCGTTCGCCGCCGCGACGATCTGTGACAGGACGCTGTCCTGGGGCACCTCGCCGTGATGCGCGGCCACCGCGTCGATGATGTTCTTCTTCTCGCCGTGCTTGCGCAGGAAGGTCGCCCCGGCAGCGGCGTGCGATCCCTCGGTGTCGTGCTCGATGGCCTTACCGATGTCGTGCAGCAGGCCAGCGCGTCGGGCCGGTCCGGGCTTGAGCCCCAGCTCACTCGCCATCATCCCGGCCAGCGCGCCGACCTCGACGCTGTGGCGCAGCACGTTCTGCGCGAAGGAGGTCGCGTAGTTCAGCCGACCCAGCGCCTTGACCACCTCGGGGCTGAGACCCGCCACCTCGAGCTCGAGGCTGGCGGCCTCGCCGTGCTGGCGCACCGTCTGGTCGATCTCCTTGCGCGTGCGGGCGACGATCTCCTCGATACGCGCCGGGTGCACGCGACCGTCCTGCAGCAACCGCTCCATCGAGAGGCGCCCCACCTCCCGCCGGACGGGGTTGAAGCAGCTGATCACCACGCCATCGGGGGTGTCGTCGATGATCACGTCGCAGCCGGTGGCGGCCTCGAAGGCGCGGATGTTGCGCCCCTCACGCCCGATGATCCGGCCCTTCATGTCCTCGCTGGGCAGGGTCACGGCGCTGACGGTGCGGTCGGCCACGTGCTCGCTGGCGTAGCGCTGAACCGCGGCGCTGACGATCAGCCGAGCCCGCTCTTCGGCCAACTCGAGGGCTTCCTTCTCGATGGCGCGCACCTGATCGATCGACTTCTCGCGCGCCTCGCCGCGCACCTCGTCCA
>CALBMW010000649.1 GCA_937896275.1 uncultured Myxococcales bacterium | reverse complement strand
GCTCGGTGGCGAATACCCCGCCCAGCGCCAGCAAGGTGACCAGGCCCAGCTCGACGCGGCTGACCTTGTTGGGTCGCCAGAAGACCTTGGTCATGGCAGCAGATCCTCTCCCGCGATGAGCACGAGCAGCAAGCGGGTCATCGCCGAGACGGTGAGGATGGAGGTCATCGTCTCGATCACGCCCTGGCGGTGAATCCAGATCGCGATGAGGCCGGGGATGATGTAGCCGATGACCTCGATCTCGACCGTCCCGGTGAGCTGGACGGTGCCGAGGTTACGCATGGCCAGGCCGATGGCGTAGCCGAGCACGATGGTCACCGCCGTGAGGCGGCGACCGTACAAGATGACCACGGACTTGAGCGCGTGCACGCCCAGGAAGGTGAGCAGGCCCGCCGCCAGCGTGGCGGTCACGGCCAGGGGTTTGGTGAGATAGAGCGCGATGTAGCCCGGCACCACCATGCCGCCGGCCGCCAGGCCGAACAGCTCGGTGAAGAGCAGGCTCACCATCAAGCCCATGCCGACCGAGGCCGGCAGCAACGACAACATGCCTACGCTCCTCGGCGCTGAGGCGCCTGGCGATTGCGGAAGTAACGGACCACGTCGAGGCCGTCCCCGCCGATATTGCCCATGCCCATGACCAGGGCCGAGTCATCGACGAGGCCGACGATCGTCTCGAACACCTCGTCCACCCGCTGATCCTCGGCGTAGACGATGCGCTTGGGGTCGATGCCCCCCTTCACGGCGGCGCGCGCGAAGAGGTAGGTGCCGGTGCCCATCAGGACCACGGCGTCCGCCTGTCGCCAGTTGACGTAGGCCTCGCCCAGCTGACGGCTGCGGTCGGCTCGATCGGCGCGCAGGTTGAACACCGCGATCTTCTTGGCCTGCGACGCGTGGCGCTCGATCATGAGGTTCCAGATCTGCTCGGTCGACTCGGGATCGTTGGCGGCGAAACCGTTGACGAACATGATCGTGCGGCCGAAGAAGTCCACCGGGTGCTCGGTCATCGCGCCCGGATCGGGGCTGGCGGCGTGCATGCCCCCCAGCGCCGTCGCGCGCGCCACCCCGAGGTCCTCGCAGATGGCCAGGGCGAGGGCGACGTTGATCTTGTGCTCGGCGTAGGGGAAGCCGGCCATGTCCTCGTCGCTGATGGCCTCGGCGTGCTCGGGGCCCACCGCCACGACCTCGGAGCCGCGCGTCGCGGCGGCGGCGCGCAGGATGGGCAGGTGATCCTGCTCGGCGGTGAACAGGCGCCCGTTGTAGGGCACCATCCCGCAGAGCGCCCAGGCGACGTCCTCCTCCTCGGGGCCCATCACGTCCAGGTGATCGGGGCGCGCGTTGGTGATGACGCCGTGCGTGGCGCGGACGAAGCGAGCCTCGCTGAGCCACTGCAGGTAGGGCTGCAGGGCCATGCACTCGATGACCAGCGCCTTGGATCGGGTCGCGGCCGCGGCCCGCACGATGCGGATTTGCTCGCTCACATTCGGCTTGGCCGGACGGAAGACCGGCAGCTCCGCCCCCTCCGGCAGGATGACGCGCGCCAGGGTGCCGGTGGTCTTGGCGAAGGTCCGCACGTCGCCGGCGCGCAACCCCGCGGCGATGAGCCGCGTGACGCTCGACTTGCCGCGCGTGCCGTTGACGTGGATGCGCACGGGGATGCGACCGAGCGCGGCGCGATGGCGCCGATCCTCGAGCAGCCCCAGGGCCACGAGCGTGACGAACAGGCAGGACAGGAGCCCCAGGGTCGACATCTGCGTGACCTCATGCGGTCGGGTCGGGTCGGGTCAGCAACCGGCGTGCCGACGGGCCGAAGCGGGCCTCGCCGTGAGGCCGATCGCCGCGACACCCTAACCGAAGGCGCGTCGCGGGCGTAGGGGGTCGCGCGCCGTGATCGAACGAAGGCGGTTTGCGGTCGCATCTGCCCCACGCCGCCCGGCCTCGGTGGCCCCGCTCGGACCAGATTGACCCAGGGGCGCGCCGAGCCCGCAGGTCCTGGAAACCCTGGTGACTGGAACCGGCCATCCGACTAGGGTGTGCGCCGCGGGCGAGTGGCCTGGGGCGAGTCGACGAGAGAGATAGAGAGCGTGGGAGCTCGGGTTGATCGGGTCCCGGGTCGGTCGCTGGGGTGTCATCGTCGCGATCGGGCTCTTGCTCGGGGGGCTGGCCGCG
>CALBMW010000648.1 GCA_937896275.1 uncultured Myxococcales bacterium | reverse complement strand
GGTCGGCCCCTTGACCCTTGATCCCTTGTTCCCTCGACGTGCCCGAGAGCCCCTCAATCCGGAGCGCCGAGGTGACGACGTGAAGCCGCCCGCAGCCGCGCGGCCTGGAAGGGCGCCGAAAGGTGCGAAGCCCACCGGGGCCCGGGAAGGCCGAGCGGCTGCGGGCGGCCGGGGTCCAGGGGCGGAGCCCCTGGTCGCGATCGCGCCTCATTGGGGAATGTGAGTTTCGATGAAAGTGCGCGTACTTACGCTGCGCCTGGACGCCGAGACGAGCGCCTTCGACGACAGCGCCCTCCAGGCCTTCGTCGCCGACTGCGACCACGCTCTGCGTGGCCTCTCACCCTCCGCGCGCGGGCGCCTCGTCGTTGCCCGGAGCCTCAGCCCTTCTGCAGGGCCCGAACCTGCGCCTCCAGCTCGGCGACGCGCCTCTGCGCTTCGCCGCGCGCCCGCCTCGTGCTCGGCGCGCTCCTCGGGGAGCGGCGCCGGCGCTCCGCCCGGCGCATCGAGGCGCAGCCCCGGCCTACCGACACCGCGGAAGTCCCCCCCCACAGGCCGAGCTGCAGGCCGAGACGCTCGCAGGGCAGGCGGCCGTCGGCGTTGGGCGCGAGGGGCAGGTGGGTGCCCTGGACCAGGTCCAGCTGGAAGCCTTCGAGCTCGCCGGTCTCGGGAGCGAAGATGAAGTCATACGGCACCCGGAGCGTGCTGCCGCACACGTGCTTCTTGCGCTCATGATCTTCTTCGCGCGTCGAAGGCCGAGGTGATCTCGACGATCACGTCGGGGGCCCGCTCCTCCTCCCACACCACCCATGACCTGCGCGCGCGGCGCGTGGTGCCCAGCGCGACGAAGAAGTCGGGGCCCCTGAAGTCGTCGCGCTTCGTTTGCAGCAGGCTGAAGTACATGAACATGTTGCCACCGACGAAGAAGTCGTCGCGGTCGCGCCACGCGTCCTCCAGCGCGAAGATCAACATCTTCTTCTGCGACCGGTGCTTGCTGGTCTCCCAGGGCACTCCATCCTCGCAGGGCAGCTCGTCCGACGTCGGGAGCCGCGGGAGCTCATCGTCGGGCTGGAAGGCAGGAGCCGCCATGTCGACCTCCGGGCCCACCGTGGCGCGCGGGCCGGGCCGCCGGCAGCCCCGCCGACGGACGCGCGGCGTCCCGTCAGCCGCGCAGCACGGTGATGGGCCGCCCGGTGGGCGAGGTGGCCTCTTCGAGGCGCGTGCGGGTGGCGATGGGGGGCGCGTCGGGGCGGCGGTCGAACAACACCAGGATGCCCGTGTCGAGGCCCAGGCGGTCGAGGTAGGCGTCGAGCTGGGCCAGCCCCTTCGCCAGGGGATCCGGCGCGCTCCCGGCGCGGACCTTCAGCTCGAAGGCGGTGCGCTGCCAGGCGCGCGTGCCGTCGGGCGAGACGTAGGGCCAGCGAATCAGCAGGTCGATGCGGCCGCGGCCGACGCCAAACTCGCGGTCGACCTGGCCGCCGCCGTTCACGAGGCGTTGCAAAAACGCCATCAGCACCAGTTGGGGCGCGACCTCGTGATAGGTCTGGCGCTGGGTCAGCACCTCGCCGTGCTCCACCCAGAACGCGACGAATGCCTGCAACAGACCCTCGATGTCGAGCCGACCGTCGGGGCATACGAAGGCGCGGGGCTCGACCAGGACCGCGCGCTCGGCGGACGACGCCAGCACGCGCACGATGACCTCGCGGTAGATGGGGTTGGCGACGCGCAGGGGCAGGTCGCGCGCCACCAGGCCCAGATCGGCGACGTACTGGAAGTCATCGTCGTAGGGATCCGCGTCGGGCAGGACACCCGCGAGCATGGGCTCGATGACGCGGCGGACCCGAGGCTCGACCAGCCGCGCCGCGAGCGAGTCGAGGTGGGTCTGGCGCGCGAGGATCAGCCGCTCCTTCGCGGCGTCGACGTGCTCGACCGTGATGGGCTCGGGCGGGGCCACGCCCATCTTCACGATGATCTCGCGGGCAAGAGCGTTGACCAGCCACGGCTGTCCGGCGGTGAGCGCCACGAGCCGCTCGATCGCGTCGTCGGTCGCCACCTGGCCAGTCTCCGCCGTGTGCTGGCCCAGGAGCGATCGGACCTCGTTCGCGCCGAAGTCGCCCACGCGCAGTGACTCGAGCTTGATGTTGAAGGGGCTGGAGCTGCCCAGCCGAGGCTCGGCGCCGCCGGCCGCGAGCTTGTAGTCGCGCACGTCGCGCAGGCCACACAGGATCACCGACCACGGGAAGCGGTCGGGCCGACTGTCGAAGCCCGAGCGAAGCTGCCCCAGCACCGAGAGCAGCGTCGCCCCCCGCAGCGCGTCGATCTCGTCGAAGACCAGCACCAGCGGGCGCGGGCAGGCCTCGGCCCAGCGAATCAGAGAGGTCCAGATCTGCGTGCCTGCGTCGGCGGGCTCGCGTGGAGGGGGCCGCAGGTCGGGGTCGAGGTCCTCGCGGGCCCTGACCTGCATCGCCGTGAGGATGATCCGCTCCGCGGTCTCGAAGTCCTCGTCCGCCGCCTTCGCCGCCTCACACGAGAAGTGCAGCGCGGCGAAGCGTCCCTCGGCGGTCAGGGCGCGCGCGAGCGTCCGCAGGATGGTGGTCTTGCCGGTCTGCCGCGGCGCGTGCACCACGAAGTACCCCATCTGCTCGACCAGCGTGCGGGCCTCCGGCAAGCGCTGCTCGGGCGGCACCATGTAGTGGAAGCGCGGATCGCAGGGGCCGGTGGTGTTGAAGGTGCGCGCCATGGCCGCCACGGTAGGCGGCCGCTCCTGCGCTGGCAAGAGCGGGCGGGGTTGGTCAGGGTCGCCCGACCCGGGTCGGCCGCCCTGTGGGGCCGCCGCGCGGCGTCCTGTCAGCCGCGCAGCACGGTGATGGGCCGCCCGGTGGGCGAGGTGGCCTCTTCGAGGCGCGTGCGGGTGGCGATGGGGGGCGCGTCGGGGCGGCGGTCGAACAACACCAGGATGCCCGTGTCGAGGCCCAGGCGGTCGAGGTAGGCGTCGAGCTGGGCCAGCCCCTTCGCCAGGGGATCCGGCGCGCTCCCGGCGCGGACCTTCAGCTCGAAGGCGGTGCGCTGCCAGGCGCGCGTGCCGTCGGGCGAGACGTAGGGCCAGCGAATCAGCAGGTCGATGCGGCCGCGGCCGACGCCAAACTCGCGGTCGACCTGGCCGCCGCCGTTCACGAGGCGTTGCAAAAACGCCATCAGCACCAGTTGGGGCGCGACCTCGTGATAGGTCTGGCGCTGGGTCAGCACCTCGCCGTGCTCCACCCAGAACGCGACGAATGCCTGCAACAGACCCTCGATGTCGAGCCGACCGTCGGGGCATACGAAGGCGCGGGGCTCGACCAGGACCGCGCGCTCGGCGGACGACGCCAGCACGCGCACGATGACCTCGCGGTAGATGGGGTTGGCGACGCGCAGGGGCAGGTCGCGCGCCACCAGGCCCAGATCGGCGACGTACTGGAAGTCATCGTCGTAGGGATCCGCGTCGGGCAGGACACCCGCGAGCATGGGCTCGATGACGCGGCGGACCCGAGGCTCGACCAGCCGCGCCGCGAGCGAGTCGAGGTGGGTCTGGCGCGCGAGGATCAGCCGCTCCTTCGCGGCGTCGACGTGCTCGACCGTGATGGGCTCGGGCGGGGCCACGCCCATCTTCACGATGATCTCGCGGGCAAGAGCGTTGACCAGCCACGGCTGTCCGGCGGTGAGCGCCACGAGCCGCTCGATCGCGTCGTCGGTCGCCACCTGGCCAGTCTCCGCCGTGTGCTGGCCCAGGAGCGATCGGACCTCGTTCGCGCCGAAGTCGCCCACGCGCAGTGACTCGAGCTTGATGTTGAAGGGGCTGGAGCTGCCCAGCCGAGGCTCGGCGCCGCCGGCCGCGAGCTTGTAGTCGCGCACGTCGCGCAGGCCACACAGGATCACCGACCACGGGAAGCGGTCGGGCCGACTGTCGAAGCCCGAGCGAAGCTGCCCCAGCACCGAGAGCAGCGTCGCCCCCCGCAGCGCGTCGATCTCGTCGAAGACCAGCACCAGCGGGCGCGGGCAGGCCTCGGCCCAGCGAATCAGAGAGGTCCAGATCTGCGTGCCTGCGTCGGCGGGCTCGCGTGGAGGGGGCCGCAGGTCGGGGTCGAGGTCCTCGCGGGCCCTGACCTGCATCGCCGTGAGGATGATCCGCTCCGCGGTCTCGAAGTCCTCGTCCGCCGCCTTCGCCGCCTCACACGAGAAGTGCAGCGCGGCGAAGCGTCCCTCGGCGGTCAGGGCGCGCGCGAGCGTCCGCAGGATGGTGGTCTTGCCGGTCTGCCGCGGCGCGTGCACCACGAAGTACCCCATCTGCTCGACCAGCGTGCGGGCCTCCGGCAAGCGCTGCTCGGGCGGCACCATGTAGTGGAAGCGCGGATCGCAGGGGCCGGTGGTGTTGAAGGTGCGCGCCATGGCCGCCACGGTAGGCGGCCGCTCCTGCGCTGGCAAGAGCGGGCGGGGTTGGTCAGGGCCGCCCGACCCGAGTCGGCCGCCCTGTGGGGCCGCCGCGCGTCAGCCTGGCTGCAGGATGACGATGTCCAGGCCCGCGTCCACCCGCGCGAGCTGCTGGTCTGCGGTCACGAAGACGTCGGCGCCCGCGCGTGCGGCGCACGCCAGGGGGACGGCGCCAGGGGTCAGGACGAACGCTCTTCGCGCTTCCGCTCACCGCACAGAGAATCTTCCGCTCACCGCACAGAGAATCTTCCGCTCACCGCACAGAGAAAGCGACGCGGCCATCCTCACCAACCGAGCACCGATGGCTGTGCCTACCGGGCGAGCTTGGCGAGGTCCAACGAGAAGCCCGGCAGCAGCGCCGAGGTGAGCACATCGTTGACGAGTTGCGCCTGCTGGAGCCGCTCGCCGCTGAAGCGCTCGACCACGCCGGTCGGATGCACGACCCAGTACTCAGCGACGCCCGCGTTGGCGTAGATCTGACGCTTCGTCACGCGGTCGTACGTGCGGTCTCCCGAGAGCACCTCGACGCAGAGCAGCGGTGTCTGCTGGATCGGCACCTGGTGGGCGTCTGGGTCGAAGGTGCCGTCGAGGACGAACACATCGGGCTGTAGGATGCGGCCGGGGGCGAAACGGACATCCATCGGTCCGACGAATACGACGAAGTCTCCATCCGCCGTCTCGGCCCAGGTCTCGAGCGCTGCGCTCAGCTTCACGACCTTGCGTTGGTGTCCTCCGGTTGGCGACGGCGGCACGATCACGTCTCCATCGATGAACTCGACGCGCTCGTTGGTCTCGGGGAGCGCGAGGAACTCTTCCTCGGTCACCAGGACGGGGTTCGGCAGGGCCATATCTTCGCCTCGCGTCTCCGCGGCGGGGGGGATGCCGCCGCTGAAGTCTAGTCCGAACGAAGTGCGGGCTCCAGCCGCTTCGCCGGGCCTCGCGGCCGAGTCACCGGCGCGGCAGGATCACTTCGCGGCGCTCGGTCGTATCGTGGGGCCGATCCTATCCGGCGTAGGTGCCGGCGTAGGTGCCAGGTGATTCTGGCGGGCGTCGTAGGCCGCGGGGTCGGTCAGATCGGCGATCCACTTGTCGGTGAGGCGG
>CALBMW010000647.1 GCA_937896275.1 uncultured Myxococcales bacterium | reverse complement strand
GATGGTCGCCGTGATCCGGCGCGGCGTCGCCTCGGCCCGGGTCGTGACGAAGCGGACGCTGATCGGCTGGTCGACCGGGCCCGGCTGAAAGACCTCGCCCTTCAGCTTGCCGCCGAACCACGCCACGCCCGCGTGCGCCGCTGGGCTGCCCAGTACGGTCGCCAGCGCGAGGCTGCCCCAGAAACGCCACCCGAGACTCGATCCTGATCTTCCCACCACGCACCTCCTGGTCACTCTCGCCGCGACGCTACCCGGCCCTTGCACGTGCGAGGTGAGGTGGCGGTCAAAGGGATGTGAAGAAAGTGTGAGGCGGGCGGGGTGAGCCGAGACCCGTGGTCTTCAGGGCGCCCCACGCGGCGCCGAACAGCCTCGCATGATTTGCGCAGACACCCTGTTCGTGCCGGCCTCGGGGCTTCGTGGAGCCCCTGCCCGAGGCGTCGTGGCATCCTCCAACGCTCCGCGTCCCATCCAGGCCGTCTCGGAGGCGCCCCGCAACGTCGGGCCCCCGGAGGTCATCGGGCCGCCCGCGCCCAAGGCGATCCTTCGGCGCTGAGGCGGGCGACGGAGTTCCTGCGCGGCTGATCCCGCTGTGGGTCGTCGTGCGCTGGGTCGTCGTGCGCTGGGTCGTCGTGCGCTGGGTCGTCGTGCGCTGGGTCATCGTGCGCTGGGTCATCGTGCGCTGGGTCGTCGTGCGCTGGGTCGTCGTGCAGGTGCTTCAACCCGGGCGCGCCTGACTCGGGCGTGGTCCGGTCACGGCGTCGCCTTCGCCTTCGCTTCGTCCTCTTCCTCGCCCGGCCAGATGAAGGTCTGCGTCCGCGTCGACGGGTTGCCCTGGCGATCCTCGGCGGCCACCTCGATCGTGTGGGCGCCCGGCGCCGGCGGATGCAGGGGCAACCAGACGGCCTGCTGCCAGGCGTGCTGCCACTCCAGCCCCACCGGCACGCCGTCGATGCGCACCGTCGGCCGCTTGGGGCCGCTGCCCGCGTCCTTCACCGGCAGGATCAGCCGCGCGCCGAAGGGCCACGTCTCGATCTTCGCGTCGCCGATGGCGGGCGGCGTGGAGTCCCGCATGAGCGCGAAGCCGGTGAAGTGCACCGAGCCGCCGACGCGACGGCCGCCGGACAGGCCGCGCCCCAGGTACCACCAGGTGCCCGCGTCGTGCAGGTACAGCGCGACGCCGTCCTCGGGAGTCCGCGGCGGCGCGCCGAGCGTGACCCGACTCGACCCGAAGGCGGGCGTCCAGCCGTTGGCGGGCACGTAGAGCGGGCCCATCGCCTCGAGCCCGGGGGCCCCGGGGTTTGGTCGCTCGACCACCTCGGTCGGCACCGCGAAGAACATGGCCTTGTCGCCCACCTCGATGTGCAGCGGCGGCGCGTCCACGGTCTTCTCGGCGCCGAGCACTTGGCTCTTCACGCCGTACCAGACCGGCGGATCGGCTCCCACGCGCCACCCCACCCTGATGTCGTGGGGCTTGTCGGCGGGGACCCGCAGCGCGACCGCGGGCTTCCCGGCCCAGCGCGTGACCGCGAAGCCCTTGGCGCGTCGGCCATCCACCCGAACGTCGACCTCGGCGCCGCCCGCGTCGCACAGCGTCGGCATCGGCAGCACCAGCAGGTCACGTCGCCAAACGCGGTCCGCGGGCAGCGCCACGGCGTGCTTCCAGCCCTTCAGCTTCGCCACCTTGCAGACACAGGGCGGCTCGGCCGCGCCCACCTGGACCTTCACGTCCACCGCCGAGACGAGGCCGCTCGCGTCGGTCGCCTCGATCCGCAGGGTGTGCGGTCCCGGCTTCAGATCGCCCAGCAGCTTGCCGCGCCGCCGGTGCATCGGCAGACGCGTGCCGCCATCTTGGTACAGCTTGTTGAAGACGCCTTCGTTCTGGTTGCGCCGCCGAGGATCGAAGTCCAACTCGGTCAGCCCGTGATCGGCATAGCTCACCAGGTCGTAGCGTGTCTGGTGGCGCAGCCGGCCGTCCACCAGCAGCCGCACTTCGTGAGGCGTCAGGTCGCGCGGCCCGCCGTCGATGTGCTCGTTGACCTCGACGAGGGGCGCCACGGCGCCGTCGAGCAGGATGGGCCCGCGCTCGGTGGTCAAATCGAAGATCGCCTCGTCCTGGCTGCCCTCGACGTGGCTGTCGGGGGTCGTGGGCACCAGCAGCAGGCGCGCCAGCGTCGGTGGCTTCGTGTCGGGCAAGCGCAGGCCGTTGGTCAGCGGATCGATGGGCTGCCCGCCACGGTCGCGCAGCTCGAAGTGCAGGTGAACCAGATCGGTGCCGCTCGTGCCCACCCAGCCGAGCTGATCGCCTGCCTTGACGGGGATCGGTTTGGGACGGAGTTGGAAGAAGAAGGCGCCCCCGGACCGGGCGTCCGCGCGGCGCACGGCGGGCTGAAGAAGTGGGCCGAAGGCCGAGAGGTGCGCGTAGACCGTCTGTCGCCCGTCCGGGTGGCGGATATAGACCGCGCGGCCGAATCCCTTGTCATTTCGGCGTATTCGGTAGATTTCGCCGTCGGCGGCCGCGAGCACGGGCACGCTCAAATCGTCGTCGACCGTGAGATCGAGCCCCGCATGGTGGTGGCCGATGCGGTAGGTGCCGAAGCTCGAGGACACCTGCGGCGCCCGGTCGAGCGGGTAGATCAGGGCGCCACCGGGATCGAGCAGGGCGACGGCGAGGACGCAGGCGACGGTCGGGCTCATCGCCGGACCGCGAAGTCGTCGAAGCCGCCCTCGGCCGCCGTCCAGGTCGACTCGACGCGCTCCACGCGCGCACCGGAGGGCCCTCGGTGGCACCAGGCCAGCAGGGCCTCGAGGTGGTCTCGCGGACCCTCGGCGACCAGCTCGACCGTACCGTCGGGGCAGTTGCGGACCCAGCCTTTCAGGCCGAGCGCGACCGCATGGTCCTGCGTGCTCCCGCGAAACCAGACGCCCTGCACACGCCCGTGAATCTGCGCCTGCAGTCTCTGGGTGGGCGGCGGGGCGGCCGTCGGCATGGGGCTCCAGGGCGCGGGCGGGGCCCGCAAGGCCGGGGTCAGTGGGTGGACACTCGCTGCGCCTCGCGGATCTGGGCGTGCTCGCGGTCGTACATCCGCAGGTGATCGACCACCACCTGTAGGTTGAGCTGGTTCGTGTCGTCGTCGCGCACTCGGTCCAGATCGTCCATCTGTCGAGCCAGATCGACCAACGCCTCACTGAGCACGGCCAGGCGGTCCGGGTCGCGCGTCGCGCGATCGTGGCCGGCGAACTCCTCGCGGTAGCTGTCGAAGATCTTGTTGGCGGCCTGTCCCAGGCCGTTGACCAGGTCGTCCCAGCGGGTCTGCTGCCGTGCTTGGCGGATGGCCTCGAGCTCGGCGCGGTAGGCCGTCAGGCGGGACTCGACGATGCCGATGTTGTTGGCGTTGGCCTCGGCGTGAAGGCCCTGGGCGCCCAGGGCCTTCATTTGATCGGCGGCCGTCTCGAGGTTGCTGATCACCCGCTCGAGCAGGGCCGGTCGCCGTGACGCGCGGGGGGCGCCCGCGAAGTGATCGCGGTAGACGGTGAACTGGTCGTTGGCCACCGCCGCCAGGATGCCGGCCTGCTCGTCCAGGGTGCCCGACAGCCGCGCCTCGCGGATCGCGGCCTGCTCCTCGCGGTAGAGGCGGAGGTTGGCGTCGAGGGCCTCACGGGCCGATGTCAGCTCCTCGTTGCTGAAGCGCCGCAGCAGCGTGTCCATGGCCACGCGCAGGCGCTCCAAATCGGCTAGCAGCTCGCCGAGCAGGCCCAGGTCGCGGGTCGCGCGGGCCTTGCCGGCGAAGTGGCGCCGGTAGCGTGCCGAGGTGATCCGGGACCAGGTCGCGAGGTGGTGCGCTTCGAAGGCGTCGGGCCCGGCCGACTGGGCCTCACGCACCGCGGCCGCCTCGCGGCGATACATCTCGCGATCCGCTCGAAGCTCCTCGAGCATCGCCTCGCGGTCGGCGGCGGGCAGGCCGTCGAGCCCAGCGGCGACGGCGTCGAGTTGGCGAGCCAGATCGTCGAGCATCTCGGGATCGCGGCTGATGCGCGGCTGCCCGGCGAAGTGAGCGTCGTAGGTGGACTTGATGTGCGCGGCTCGCTGGCGGAGGGCGTCTTGGTCGGCGGTGCTCATGGGCGCGGAGTATCGCGGGCCGGGCCACGGGGATCAACCTGTGTGGGGAGCGGCGTACACTGGCTCGATGCGCGCGCGACAGGATCCATGGGTGCCCGAGGTCGAGGTCTCGGCCGACTTGGCCAAGTGCTTGATCGAGAAGCATTTTGCGGAGTTGGCGGGGGTCAGCGTCGAGCCCTTCGCGAGGGGCTGGGACAACGTAGCGTATCGCGTCGACGGGCGCCTGATCTTCCGATTCCCGCAGCGTCGCGTGGCCGTCCCGTTGATTGAGGTCGAGGTGGCGTTGCTGCCGTGGCTCGCGCCGCGCCTGCCCTTCGCCGTGACGGCGCCCACCCACGTGGCGCGACCCGTCGGCGACTACGCGTTTCCATTCGCCGGCTACCCCGAACTGCGGGGCACGACCGCTTGCCGCGCGGTCCTCGACGTCGCGGCCCGGCGCGCGCTGGGGGCCCCCCTCGGAAGGGCGTTGAGGGCGCTCCATGGGATTGACGTAGGTGCCGCCGCGGCCGCGGGCGCGCCGCCCGATCGTCTGGGCAGGGCCGACGTAGACCGGTACATGGGGCTCGGTCGCGACCGGATGGTCGGTGCGCTCAGTGGGCCCCACGCGGAGCTCGCGGGTCGGGCGCTCCGCGTGCTCGACGATACCTACGGCGACGTGGCGCCGAGGGGCGGCGGGACAGAGCGGCGGCTGGTGCACGGCGATCTCTACGCGCGCCACGTCATCGTGCGCGACGGCGTCTTCGTGGGGCTCATCGACTGGGGGGACGTGCACCTCGGCGATCCGGCGCTCGATCTGGGCGTGGCCCACGCGCTGCTGCCGCCCGACGCCCACGCCACGTTCCGCGCGGCCTACGGGCCCATCTCGGCGGCCGCGTGGAGCCGCGCGCGCTTTCGCGCGGCCTTCTACGTGACGGCGCTGCTGGCCTACGGCTGGGACGCGGGGGACGTCGCGCTGCTGGACGAGGCGACCACCGCGCTCGGCTTCCTGGAGGCGTGAACGGGCGCCGACGGTCGGCGTCGAGGAGCGCGCGCACGGCGCGGAGGAGGTGCCCGGAAGAGGTGCGGAAGAGGTGCTGCGGAAGAGGTGCTGCTGCGGAAGAGGTGCCGGACACTTCTCGCAGGACACTTCTCGCCGGGCAGGACACTGCTCGTCGGGCACTGAAGAAGTGCCCGGCACCTCGGCAGCACCCCGGCCAGCAGCCCCGGCCCCGACCCGCTCCGTCGGGGGTCGAGACTCGTCACTTGACACTTGGGACGCCACGCTGCCGCAGCGGACCGCGTCGCTCACCCCAAGTGTCAAGTGGCGAGCCTTGACTCCCCCAACCGGGCGCGCGGCAGCAGCCCCGCCCGGCAGAAGGGAACTACACGAGTCGCAACCCCCTCTCCGCGGCAGCCGGAGCACCGTCCCGACCACAGGCCGGCCCCCCGGCCAGAAGAAGTGCCCGGC
>CALBMW010000646.1 GCA_937896275.1 uncultured Myxococcales bacterium | reverse complement strand
CTGGCTTCGTTGCCGCTCCCGGCCGTGGATCTCACGCTGGGCTTCGATCTCACGCGGCCCCAGGTGCGCCGCCGCACGTCGATGACGCTGTCGCTGGCGGCCCGCGTCACGCACGGAGCCCCGTTCGACCCCCCCTATCCCAGCCGCGGCGTGGCGGCCGAGAGCCTCGACGCCCCGCCCCCGTGGCCCGCGGGCGGTCGCCTGGCGGTGGCCCTGCGGTTGGTGGCCTTCAACGCCTTGCTGCACGAGCTGTGGCGCGGCGGCGGGCTGTCCTTCGATCTGGGCGATCTGGGCGTGATGCTGGGCCCGCTCCGCGGCCGCATCGACGCGCGCCTGCCGCCGGTGCTGGTGCCGGGCGAGGCGGGCGGCCCCTACCCCATCGTGCTGCAGGTCGGCGAGCTGGACCTGTTCGTGGGCGACGCGCTCGAGCCCAACCAGTACGTCGTGAGCCTGCGCGCGGGCGTGGTGCTCGACACCACCGGCGGCGGCCTGCGCCTCGACGTCGCCGAGACCCCCGACGTGCGCGTGGCGCTTGTCGCGCGCGGCGCCACGCCACCCATCCCCGCCGACGGCCTGAGGGCGCTCATCGAGAGCATCGTGTGGAGCCAGGTGCGCGCCGCGATCGGGCCCGGCCTCTCGCTGCCCACCGATCAGGTCGCGCTCGATCCGGGCGTCCTCGGCGGACTGACCCCCGGTCTCACCAGCCTGCGCCTGGTGCCCGACTTCCCGGCGGTGCCCGTGGTCGGCGACGGCTGGCTCACGCTGCCCGCCGAGCTCGTGGTCGAAGTGCGCTGAGCCAGGCGCCGGCGCGGAGGCGGCCTGTCAGCCGTGTCGCTCCAGGTGCGCCTCGATGCGCCCCAGCACCTGGCGCGCCCGCGTCAGCGGGGCCATGTGGCCCGCGCGCGTGAAGGCCTCGAGCTCGCCGCCGGGCAGGGCGTCGGCCAGCAGCTGGGCCATGCGCCGCCCCGCGACCGTGCTCCCCTCGCCGTACATCACCAGCGTCGGCACGCGCAGGGCGGCGTAGGCGGCCGGCGGCAGGTCGTCGTTGAAGACCGAGGCCACCTCGCGGAACACCTTGCGGCCGACGGCCCGCAGCGCGTCGCGCTGAGCGTCGAACATGGCCTCCCAGAAGCCGGGCTGGTTCCAGTAGTCGATGAACGCGCGCAACCACTCGGCGTCGCCGCCGCGGGCCGCGTCCATGAAGTCGGGATCGGCGTCGAAGCGCGCGATCTCGGCCATGCCCTCGGCGTCGTTCGTGGCGCGCAGCACGCCGAACGCGGTGGGCTCGAAGACCGACACGGTGTGGACGCGCTCGGGCTCGTCGAGCGCGGCCCGCAGCGCGCAGGCGCCGCCGTAGGAGTGACCGACGAGGTGCACGCGGTCGGCGCCGGTCGCGTGGATCACCGCGCGCAGCAGCGCGACGTCCTCGTCGATGGCGCCGTGGCGGTCAATCCAGGGGCCGGAGCGGCCATAGCCGAGCAGGTTGGGCGCGAACAGGTGGTAGCGCGCGGACCACGCGCGGAAGGTGCGGCTCCACTGGCGCGCCCCCATCCCCGACGAGTGCACCAGCACGACCACCGGGCCCTGACCGGCTTCGATGACCTCGGCCTGCCGCTCGCCGTGGCTGACGAGGTGCAGCCGCGCGCCCGGGGGGATCGGGTTGAGGCTCGTTCCCATGCGCCTACTCGCAGCCCAGGATCGCCACCGCGACCGGATCGCCGATCCGGAAGAGGCGGTAGCGTCCGTCGTCGGCGTGCCGGGTCAGCAGGGCGCGGCCCTCTGCGCCCAACTCGGTGCGCGCGACATGCACGCCCTCGGGTGTCATCCACTGAATCATCCAGTGCCGCGCCTCCTGACCCGTGGCCTCGCGGCGGTGCACCACGCCGAAGCGCACCCCGTCGAAGTGGATCGACTCGGGCACGATCTCGGGGCGGTACAGCTCGGGGCGGGCCAGGTCGTTCACCACGGCCTCCGACAGGACGGTCCCGTCGACGGCGATCACCGCATAGCGCAGGCCCTGGGTGCGGTTGGCGTCGGCCAGCGTCGCGCGCCAGAAGACACCGAAGCGATCGAGCGGCAGCGGGAAGATCCAGACCGCGCGGTTGCCCGCCGAGGTGTTGGCCTCGGCGACGCGGCGGCGCGGTCCCTGGGCGGCGCCCTGCGCGTCCACGCGCTGCAGGAACAAGGCGTCGCCGCCCGCCTCGCCCATCACGTAGGCCCACAGCGAGGTGCCGTCGCCCAGATCGGCGCGGGCCATGAAGCTGTCCTCGCGCGTGTCCTCGTGGTTGTCGCCCAACGCGATCACCGCGCCCTGCGTGCCCAGGGCGTCGAGGTCGATGCGCGCGAGGTGCGTGTACTCGTTGAAGATCACGCGGAAGCCCTCGGGCAGGCGCCGCAGGATCGGGCTGAAGCCCTTCGAGCCCCCGGAGATTACCGGGCTCAGCCGCGCCACCGGGCTGCCGTCGCGCCCCAATCGGCGGAAGTAGATGTCGCGGTTGCCCTGGTCCGAGAAGCCCGACCAGGTGACCGCGAACTGCACGTCGTCGGCCACCAGGCTGGGATAGTAGACGTCGCTGGCGCTGTTGCCCCAAGGGGCGAAGTCCGTGTTGCCGAGCACGTGCGGCCCGGCCACCAGCGCGCCGTCGAGGTCCACCAACGCGAAGCTGACGCCCTGGACCGGGGCGCCCGCCGCGACCCCGAAGCCCGCCTCGACGGGCACGACGTCGATCGCCACGTGCTGAGCTCTCAGGCCGGGGATGCCGACGAAGGGGCCGACGGTCGTGGGCACCTCGCAGCCCACCGGGGCGATGCAGGCGCCGGCCTCGCAGCGGCCGCCTGCGCCCCCGCAATCCTCGGCGGGCAGCCAATCCAGGCAGCCCGCGGGGGCCACGCGGCATACCTCGACCGCGTCGTCGGCGCAGCGCGTCTCGGCCGCCGCGCAGACGTCGGCGCAGGGCGCGCCGGCCCCGGGCGACGGCGCCTGGGCGGTGAAGTCGGCCGCGTTGTCGTCGGTGTCGGTGTGATCGGCGTCGCGGCCGAGGGACTCGCTCTCCTCGACGCGCGGGGCGGCGGTCCCCTCGCCGGCGAACAGGTCGTCCGCGCCGAAGATGCCGTAGCCGAGGGCGTCGACCACCGCGTCTCCCCAGCGCAACTGCACGGAATCAGGGCCATTTTGCAGGTCGGCCGCCGGGTCGAGGCGATCGGCCCGTGAGGCGAGGGGCTCGGCCGCCTCGGGATGCGCGAGGACGAAGTAGCCATCGGCCGGGATGTTGCCCGACAGCGTCGCCACCCCGTACTCCTGGCCGGTGGCGCCGTTGATCCCGACCAGCCGGAAGCCGTCGAAGGGCAGGCCGCCCGGGCCCCACAGCTCGACGAAGGCCCCGAGGTGGTCGTCGCCGGGTGGGTTCACGCGCACCTCGTTGATGCGCACCGCCCCCGGGGGGGGCGTGGGACCGCAGCCCTCGGCGCCGCACGCTTCAAAGGCCGCGCAGTCCTCGGTCGCCCCCCACTCGAGGCAGGCGTCCCCGTCGAAGTTGCCGCAGCGCTCCTGGCTGCGGGCGTCGACGCAGCGACGCGCCCCGGCGGCGCAGTCGTCGAGGCAGGCGCTCTGGCAGTTGCCGTCGCGGCAGGCCTCGCCCATCTCACAGCGCGCGCCGCCCCCGAACTCGAGGCAGGGGTCGTCGTCGAAGTCGCCGCACACCTCGTAGCCGTCGGCCAGGCAGCCGCGCGATCCGGCCGCGCAGGCGTCGGCGCAGACCGCCACGCAGGCGCCGGCCTCGCAGATCTCGCGCGCCCCGCAGGGGGTCGGGCTCGACCAGTCGCGGCAGTCGTCGGCGTCGAAGTCACCGCAGCGCCGCACGCCGCCGCCGTCGGGCGTGCAGGCCACCTGGTCCGCCGCGCAGTCGTCCACGCAGTCGGCCCGGCACGCGCCATCCGAGCAGCTCTGGTCGTCGGGGCAGGCGACGGGGGCCTCGAGCTCGAGGCAGTCATCGGCGTCGGCTTGGCCACAGGCGGCCACGCCACCCGCGATGCAGGTGGTCGCGCCGGCCTGGCAGGCGTCCGTGCACGCCACCTCGCAGCGTCCGTCTTCGACGCAGCGTTCGTCGGCGCCACAGGGTGTGGCGGGGCCCCACTCGAGGCAGGGATCGTCGTCCACGTCGGCGCAGCGCTCCACCCCATCCGGGCCGCAGCGCGCCGTGCCCTCGCCGCACGCGTCCTCGCAGGGGGCGCCCACGACCACGCACGCGCCATCGTCGCACTGCTGCCCCGCGGGGCACGCGACCGCGCCGCCCCACTCGAGGCAGGCGTCGCCGTCGAAGTTGCCGCAGGCCTGCAGCCCCTCGGGGCGGCAGCGTCGGCCACCCGGCGCGCAGGTGTCCTCGCACACCCGCACGCAGGCGCCCGCCTCGCACGCCCGCGTGGCGCCGCAGGGCGCGAGGTCGGACAGCTCGAGGCAGGGATCGGCGTCGAACTGGCCGCAGGCGCGAAAGCCGGTGGCGTCGTCGGCGCAGACGCCGAGCCCGTCGAGGTCGCAGGCGTCGGTGCACGGTTGCGCGCGCGGGACGCAGCGGCCGTCGTCGCAGCGCTCGTCGCCGGCGCAGGGGATGGGGGGGCCGAACTCGAGGCAGACGTCGCGATCGTGGTTGCCGCACCCGGCGAAGCCGTCGCCGTCGCAGCGCACCTCGCCCACCGCGCAGTCGTCGCTGCAGTCGGGGACGCACTCGCCCGCGCGGGCGCAGGTGCTGCCCGCGTCGCAGGGGATGGTGACCGACCACTCGAGGCAGGCGTCCTCGTCGAAGTCGCCGCAGCGGCGGTAGCCGTCGTCGGCGCAGTCGCGGGCGCCCTCGGCCGGGCAGCCGTCGGCGCAGGCGCGGTCGCGCGGGACGCAGGCGCCGTCGTCGCAGCGCTCGGTGGGGTCACAGGGGGTGGGTGGGCCCAGCGCGCGGCAGCCGTCGCCATCAGCGTCCGCGCAGGTCCGAGGGCCATCGGAGCCGCAGATCGCCTCGCCCACGGCGCAGGCCTGAGTGCAGGTGGTCACGCACTGGCCTGCGGCGCAGCGCGCGCCGGCGGGGCAGTCCACGTCCCCGCCCCACTCGAAGCAGCCGTCACCGCCGAAGCCAGCGCAGAGTTGCAGGGTGCCGGCCGGTCCGCATCGGCGCGCGCCCGCGGCGCAGCGCGGCGCGCACTCGGGCCCAGCGTCGAGCGCTTCGATGGGCGACGCCTGCTCCGCACAGCCGCCCGCCAGCGTCGCGATCGCGCCCCACCAGAGGAGCCGTCGCATCTCATCCCCCGGTCAATCGACGCCGCACGATGGATCGACGCCGCACCATGGATCGACGCCGCACCATGGGTCGACGCCGCACCATGGATCGACGCCGCACCATGGATCGACGCCGCACCATAGCACGCACCCGCCCAG
>CALBMW010000645.1 GCA_937896275.1 uncultured Myxococcales bacterium | reverse complement strand
TCAGCCGGGCGCCGCTCAGCCGGGCGCCGCTCAGCCGGGCGCCGCTCAGCCGAACGCGGACCAGCCGGGCGCCGCTCAGCCGAACGCGGACCAGCCGGGCTCAGACCCGCCGGGCGCCGATCTGCCGACCGAGGCCGCGCGCTTCGTCGATGGGCTCGTCGACGAGGTCCGGCGGTTGGGGGCCGAGGCGAAGGCGCTCAAGGCGCTGGCGACCTCGCTGGGGCCGTTGACGCGGGCGGAGCTCTGGAACGAACCGAAGAAGCTCGGCGGCGTGGTGGGCCGACTCCGCAAGCTGCTGTCGGGCGAGGCGGCGGAGCGGTCGGGCGTGGCGGCGCTCCTCGAGCGCGCCGATGCCTACGTTCACGCTGCGCCGGAGCGCGCTCGGCACGAGGTCAGCCGCAACCTGAAGCGCGCGTGCGCGGAGCGGGGGCTGGCGCTCCACGTCGTGCGCCGCGAGGCACCTCAGGAGCTTCGCGTCCCGCCGCTGGCGGTCGTGTTCGATTTCGCCAAGGGTCGCGCCGAGCTGCAGTTCGCCAAGCAGACGCTCGAGGTGTGTCCGGCGACCGTCGAGGACGTGCTGCGGACGCGGGAGCGGGTCCTCGCGCGGCTCGAGCGTGCCTTCGATCCGGCCTTGTTCCTGCGTCAGTCCCTGCGCGCCTATCGTCTGGCTCTCGCAGACCTGGGCCGGCGCGAGGGCGAGCGCGTCGAGATCCTCGACTTCCTGCCCTTCCTGGCGCTCGCGCTGCAGGACGACCGTTTCGCGGTCGAGCCGTCCGCCAAGCACTACCGTCCCTACGGGCGCGCCCAGTTCGCCTACGACGTGTGGCGCTTGCGACGGGCCGGGCACCTGTCCGATGGCACCGTTCGCCTCAACCTGGGGGTCGCGACCGGGACGACCGCGACGCAGAAGAAGCGGGTCATCTACTTCGAGGACGACGTGGGCCACGGCGAGTACAAGCTGACAGTGTTCTTCACGCCGGTTCAGCCCGACGGCGAGTGGGGGGCCTGATGAATCGGGCGCTGGCGCGAACCATCCTCGATCGGATGGGACAGACGGGGCAGCCGCCGGCGCGCGGCGCGCTCGAGGTGAACGTCGGCACGCAGCCGCTGCTCGACGTGCTGCGCGACGAGTACCTGGTGCCGATCCGCGAGCTCGCGCGCGTCTCGGCCTTCAAGCTGGTGCAGGCCCCCTTCGGCGGGGGCAAGACGCACTTTCTGCATTGTCTGCGCGAGGTTGCCTGGTCGGAGGGCTTCGCCACCGCCCTCGTGAGCGTGTCGGCGCAGGAGGTGCCTTGCGACGATCCGGTGCTGGTGTTCCGCGCCGTGGCGCAGCGCATCGAGCTCGCGCCCGGCGACCCCCTCGAGGAGGGGGATCCGGGCATCGACGCCCTGCTTCGCCTCGAGGCCGAGCGTCGGCTCCGCGAGTACCCGGCGGACGAGGTGCTCGCCTGGCTGGACCGTGACTTCGCTCGCGCCCGCGTTGACAGCCACGCCGTTCGGCGCGCCGCTCAGCTCTTGATGCAGGGCGTCGTTCAGGGCGACGACGGGCTGGTGCGCCTGATGTCCGCGTTCCTGCGCGGCGAGGACGTCAAGCCGCACGAAGTCCGGCCGCACGATGTGCGCGAGGAGCTTCAGACCTCGACCGCCTTTCGCTTCCTGCGCAGCCTCGTCCAGGTGGCGCGCGCGCTGGGCCTGCCCGGCGTCGTCCTGCTGTTCGACGAGATGGACCGCGTGATGGCCCTGCCGCCCAAGCGTCGCAAGGCGGTGGGGGACACCCTGCGGCAAGTCATCGATCAGTGCGGCCAGGCCACGCTCCCGGGGCTGCTGTGGGTGTACGCGGTGCCGCCCGAGTTCATGTCCAACGTCGTGATCGAGTATCCCGCGCTCGAGCAACGCCTCAAGGGGGTGCCGCGCTTCGGTCACCTCAGCCCGCAGAGCCCGCTGATCGACCTCGATCACCTGCCTCTGGCGCCGACCGAGCTGCTGCGCGGCATCGGCCTCCGCCTGCTCGAGGTCTACGAGGTCGCCCACGGCATCTCGCTCGATCCGGACGTTCAGCGCCACAACGTCGGCACGCTGGCCGGCGAGATGGGCCGCCGCTTGCTCGAGAGCGGCGCGCGGCGCGACTTCGTGAAGCAGGTCGTCGACCTCGTGACGGGGCAGCACCGCGGGGGCGAGCGGCGCCTCTCACCGGACGAGATCGTTCGGATGACCGGCGGCGCCGCGGCGCTGAACGTGTCGACGCTCGACGATGACGAGGAGCTGTTCGGCCCATGACGCCCGGCGGGCGAGTCAGCCACCCGATCCACGGCGTCGGGCGGATCATGTCCTTGCTCGCGGGGGCCCGCGTGCGCGTGGTCTTCGACGAGCGCCCGCGCCTGCCGCGCATCGTCGAGCGGGCGGCGCTCGCCCGAACCGAAGCGGCGTCGGCGGCCATGGCGACCGGCGTCGCGGTGCCCATACGGCGTGCCTTCGACCCGACGACGGAGGCCGACGCGTGGCAGGCCATCGAGGCGCTTCGGCTCGGGGTAGTGCCGCTGTCGAGGGTCGAGACCTACACGGTCGGGCGCGAAGCAGAGCTCGCGGCGCTGCACGGTCTGTTGGGCGACGGTGGCGGCCTGAGGCTGCTCTTCGGTGACTACGGACATGGCAAGACGCACCTGATCGAGCTGTTCGAGCACCAGGCGCGCCAGGCGGGGTTCGCCACCGCACGCGCCACGCTCGATCCAGCGGAGGTGCCGCCGAGCCACCCCCGCCGCCTCTACCGCGCGCTGATGAGCGGCTTTCGGTGCCCGGACGCGGCGGACTGCTCGCCCCTGCCGCTCTTCGAGCGCCTCGCCGAGAGCGACGCGCACCTCGATCCCAAGGGGCGGCGCTACAGCCGGTTCCTCACGCCGGCGCTCCGGGCGCACCGCGAACGCACCAACAGCGATCTGCCGGGGAAGCTGCTCGACTACGTGCAGGGCGAGCCGGTCGACATCGAGGACCTCAACCAGCGCGCCGGCTACATGGACTGGACCCACGAGCGGATGCTCGCGCTGTCCGACTTCAGGACTTATGGCCGCCTATACGCCCACCTGATCGGCACCTGGGCCACGTGGTGCCGCGACGCCGGCTACAAAGGGCTGGTGGTCCTCTTCGACGAGGTCGAGCGCGTCAGCGCCCTCGACGCGGCGCAGCGCCGCCTGGCTGATCAGGTGCTGCGGCACTACACGGCGGTCACGCTCCCGACGGCGCACCTCGCCTTCGATCCGAACGACCAGGACGCGATGTACCGCGGCGGCCAGCGCGTCCACCGCAACCTGCCGCTTCGCTTCACCGAGGATCAGCCGCTGTCGGTGGTGATGGCCCTCACGCCGGCGCCCGACGTCGAGGCGACCATTCGCCGCCTGGTGAGCGTTGACTCGGTGCGCATCGATCTCTCCCCGATCGCGCGTCGCCACCATGGCTCGCTCGTCGAGCGGGTGGTTGACCTGTATCGCGGGGCCTATCCGCGTTTCGCCCCGGACGGGGAGTCGGCCCGGCGCATCAGTGAGCGTGTCTTGGCCGCGCTGGTGGACGCCGAGGCGGTCCCGCGACACTTCGTGCGCACGGCCGTCTGCATCCTCGATGGGCTCCGTCACGGCGGGGCCTTGCCCGGGTGAGCAGCCCGATCGAGACCGACGCGGCCGTCCGGCGGGTCGTGCCACGGGTCTTCGGTGCGTTCTTCGGACGGTTCCCCCGGCTGACCGACATTCAGGTGCGCGCCGTCCCCGCGATCGTCACCGGCGACGACGTACTCATCTGCGCGCCGACCGGCACCGGCAAGACCGAGGCCTACGTCTCGCCCGTCGTGGAGCGCCTTCTGACCGACTCTCTGGCCGGCGAGCACCCGTCGGGCGAGCGTTCGCTCACGCGGCGTTCGTCGAGGGAGCGTTCGTCGGTCGAGGGCGGCGGCGGTCTGCGCTTCGTGATCGTCAGCCCGACGCGCGCGCTCGCCAACGACCTGCACCGTCGGCTGGCGCCCGTGTTCGAGACGCTCGGCGTACCGTTCGGGCGCTACACCGGTGAGCACAAGGAGCGTTACGCGGGGCGCATGCCCGACGTCGCCGTCACGACGCCCGAGGCGCTCGACTCGATGCTGTCGAGACGCCCTGGAGTGTTGGCGACCGTCGCCGCCATCGCGCTGGACGAGATCCACGTGCTCGACGGCACGGCGCGCGGAGATCAGCTGCGGGTGCTGCTCCACCGCCTCGAGGGCGTGGCGGACCGGCCGCCGCAGCGCCTCGCGGCGAGCGCGACCGTGCCCGATCCCCACACGCTGGCCGCCCGCTACCTGCGCGCGCCGCGCGTCGTCGCGAGCCCCGGGGGGCGCCCCATCCGTGCCCGCGCGTTCACCGGCCGCGGCGTCGGCGACATGGCTCGGCACGTCGACGTGCTCGCCGAGGGTGGCTGTCGCAAGGTGCTCGTGTTCTGCAACAGTCGCCGCGACGTCGAGGAGTTGGCCTTCGGCCTGCGCGGTGCCACCCGCTTCGCTGCCGCGGTCCACCCGCATCATGGCTCCCTGGCGCGCGCCGAGCGGGAGCGCACCGAGCGTCGCTTCCTCGAGGCGCCCGCGGCGGTGGCGGTCGCGACCCTGACGCTCGAGCTCGGGATCGACATCGGATCGGTGGACTACGTCCTGCTCAGCGGTCCACCGTCGAGCGTCTCGAGCCTGCTCCAACGCATCGGCCGCGGCGGGCGGCGCTCGGAGGGACCGGCGCGGGCGGGGTATGCCTTCACCGACGAGGCGGAGCGGATGCTCTTCCGCGCCTTGCTGGGGTGCGCCGCGAGGGGCGATCTGTGCGCCGACGCGACCGACTTCCGTCCGAGCGTCCTGGTACAGCAGGCGATCGTGCTCGCCGGGGGGCGCGGTACGGTGACCGCCGAGGACCTGCGGGCGACGCTCCCCGACGACGTGCGCGCGGGGCTCCCGGTGGACGCACCGGAACAGATCTTGGGGGCAATGGTCGAGCACGAGATGCTCGAGGCGCCGCTGGCGGGGCGGCACGTCCTGGCGGCGCGCACCGAGGCCGCCTACGAGATGGGGCGCGTACATGGCAACATCGACGACGACCCGAACGTGCAGGTCGTCGATCGGCTCACGGGCGACGTGATCGGTGAGGTCGCGCGCAGCAGGCCGGGCAACCGTGAACGCGTGCAGCTCGGGGGTCGGTCGCGACGCCCGGTGCGCGAGATCGACGGCCGGCTGCTCACCGACGCGTCGGGTGCCGAGGGGCCGGCGCGGTTCCGGCCGCGGTCGGCGCCCGCGTTGACCTTCGCCTTCGGGCGAGCGTTCGCGAGCGATCTGGGCGTCGCGCCCGACGAGCTGGTGCAGGGGCGGCTGGGGACGCGCACGGTGCTGCTGCACGGCCTGGGTGCGTTGGGCGGACTGTTCA
>CALBMW010000644.1 GCA_937896275.1 uncultured Myxococcales bacterium | reverse complement strand
CGGTGGCTTCGCGGCGGGCGTCGAGGCGGGCTTCGACGCGCGCAGCGAGGCCGCGCCGTGGGGCGCGCGCGACGCGCGGGTCTTCGCCCGGCCAGACCTGCGCAACGATCCGGGCCAGTTCGCGGCGCGGCTGCGTCAGTGGGCCATCGCGGGATGGCAGGCGCTGCCGGCGGTCCGGGTGCAGGCGGCCGAAGAGGCTGGCGTGGCCTCGGGGGACGACGACCTCACGCGAAGGCGCCTGGGCGGGCTTAACCCCTATGTCGCGCAGGTGCCCGGGGTGCCGTGGGCACATCACCTGGTCGACGACTACGCGCAGGGGGTGCTCGGGATCCACGTGAAGGTGGCCGGTGACGTGGAGTTGGGACCGATGGCGGCGGTGGCGGCGGTGGTCGATCCGCGGCGGACGGGGGCCACCGACGACGTGGCGGCGGAGTATGGCCTGGGCCTGTTCGTCGACGCGCGCTTGGGCGCGTGGCAGGCCGACCTGCGGGGCGGCTGGTCGCCCAGCCTGAGCGAGCGCACGGGCGCCCCGGGCTGGAATGTGCTGCTCGGCGTCGGCTGGGCCTCGCGCTGAGAGGATGCGGCGTAGCTGTGCCCCGGGGGCCTGCCAGCGCCCGTTGGGCCAAGACTCTCGCGCGCGGCCTCTTCTATGTGACAAGTGAGTATGTTCGACCCCGCGGTCCGCGACCCCGCGATCCGCGACCGCGATCCGACCCCGCGATCCCGCGGGCGCTCGCGGCCTGGGTGATGGTGTCGATTCCGTGACGACGATGGGCGGCGCGCGGCACGACGGCAAGGCGCACCGGCGCCGCGGGTTGACCGCGTCAAGACCGCCCGCCAGAGTGCCCCCCACCGGCACCGGAGGCTCGACGATGCATGCTGTCCTCGCGCGCCTGGATCTCGATACACAGCAGCCCGGCACCTGGCTCGGCGCTTGGTCCGAGGATCCCGACGCCCCCCTCATCACGAGCATCAACCCCGCGACGGGGGAGCCGATCGCCGAGGTGCGCGCCGCCACGGTCGAGGAGTACGAGGCCTTGATGGCGCGGGCCGTCGAGGTCGCGGACGCTTGGCGCCGCGTGCCGGCGCCGCGCCGCGGCGAGGCCATCCGCCTGGTGGGTGAGGCGCTCCGCGCGCGCCGCGAGGATCTGGGGGCGCTGGTCAGCCTCGAGATGGGCAAGATCCTGGCCGAGGGCGTCGGCGAAGTGCAGGAAGCCATCGACATCGCCGACTTCGCGGTGGGCCAGGCGCGCATGCTCTACGGCAAGACCATGCACTCCGAGCGCCCCGAACATCGCATGTACGAGCAGTGGCACCCGCTCGGCGTCGTGGGCGTGCTGACCGCGTTCAACTTCCCGGTCGCCGTCTGGGCCTGGAACGCCTGCATCAGCGCCATCTGCGGCAACGTGACCGTGTGGAAGCCCTCGCCCAAGACGCCGCTCTGCACCGTGGCCATGCAGCGGGTGTGCAACGCGGCGCTCGAGGCGGGCGGGTTTCCGCCCATCTTTCTGTCCTTCCACGACGCCGGGACCTCGCTGGCCAAACGGTTCGTCGCCGACCGGCGGGTGGCGCTGGTGTCGTTCACGGGCTCGACCGCGGTGGGGCGGCGCGTCGCGCAGGTGGTGGCGGCGCGCCTCGGTCGCAGCCTGCTCGAGCTGGGCGGCAACAACGCGGTCATCGTGGACGACTCCGCCGATCTGGAGTTGGTGGTGCCCGCGGTCCTGTTCGGCGCGGTGGGCACGGCCGGGCAGCGTTGCACGAGCACGCGGCGCCTGCTGGTGCACGCCGCGGTCGCCGACGAGGTCGAGGCGCGCTTGGCGAAGGCCTACCGCCAGGTGTGCGTGGGGGACCCCTTGGCGCCGAACACGCTGATGGGCCCGCTCATCGACGAGCCGGCGGTGGTCGCCTTCGAGCGCGCGGTGGCCGCGGCGCGCGCCGAGGGGGGCAAGGTCCTCAGCGGCGGCGCGACCTTGCCCGGGCCGGGGCACTTCGTGCAGCCCACCTTGGTGCGGGCCTGGCATGACTGGTCGTTGCTGCGCGAGGAGACCTTCGCGCCCATCCTCTACGCCGTGCGATGGGAGGATCTCGACGAGGCGATCGCCTGGCAGAACGCGGTGCCCCAAGGACTCTCCTCGGCGATCTTCACCGCCGATGTGCGGCGCGCCGAGCGCTTCCTGGCTTCGACCGGCTCGGATTGCGGCATCGCCAACGTGAACATCGGCACGAGCGGCGCCGAGATCGGCGGAGCGTTCGGCGGCGAGAAGGACACCGGTGGAGGACGCGAGGCGGGCTCGGACGCGTGGAAGCAGTACATGCGTCGGCAGACCACCACCATCAACTGGGGGCAGACGCTGCCGCTCGCGCAGGGGATTCGCTTCGGGAGCTGAGATCGGCCCCGACGGACCGTCTCAGAAGCAGGTCTCGAGGGCGTCGCAGTCGGGCAGGGCCTCGAGCACGCACGTGCGTTGCTCGCTGGTCGACTCGGCGACACAGCCTTCGATGCAGGAGGCGCGGGCCTCGTCGACCTGGTCCGGGGCGATGTCGGGCTGGCAGGCCGGGACGCCCTGGGTGCAGATCGACGTGCAGGCGCGCTCGACCTCGGGGTCGCTGGGCTCGACGGCGTCTCCGCAAAGCTCGAGGTCAGCGCACTGGAAGCTCGGATCGTTGACGCAGGCGCGCAGGGCCGGCGTGGAGTCGGCGGCACAGCGGGCGGCGCAGTCCCGCAGGACGTCGACCGGGAGGGCGCCGTCCGGGCACGCCGCGAGCACGTCGCAGGCCGCGCGGCACTCGGCGGCGGCGCGCGGATCGCCGCCACCGTCGATGCACGCGGCCACGGCGTCGCAGTCTTCACCCGCGGCCAGCAGGCAGACGCGGTCCGCGGCCGAGGACTCCACGGCGCAGTCCACCACGCAGGTGGGATCGGCGTCGGCACCGAAGCACTGGGGGACCGTGTCGCACAGGCGCTCGCAGGCGCGCAGGGCGGCGGGATCGGGCGGGTTCTCAGCCCCGCAGGCTTCGACGGCGTCGCAGGGCACGGCGAGGGCGCAGCGTAGCTGGTCGTCGGTCGCTTCGGCCTCGCAGGCCATCGCGCAGGCCGCGACGTCGGCCTGGGCGGCCGGATCGTCGGGATCCTCGCCCACGCACTCGAAGACCTGACGCGCGCAGAACGCGTCGCAGGTCGGGGGTGGGGGGCTCTCGCCGGCGCACGCGTCGCCGAAGCTGGCGTCGGCCGCCGAGGCCAGATCGATGACCTCCTCGCAGGTGTCGAGCCCGGTCACCACGATGGCCAGCGCCGGCTGCTCGATGCAGGCTTGCAGACAGCCCTCTACGAAGTCCCCGAAGTCTGCGGGCTCGGTCAGATCGAGTCCCGGGCAGGTCTCGTCGGCGCAGCGCGCCACACGCACGCAGGCATCACCGCAGGGGCCGTCGGGCACGCCGCCGACGCCGCCGTCACCGCCGAAGCCGCCGTCACCGCCGAAGCCACCGTCGCCGCCGACGCCACCGTCGCCGCCGAAGCCACCGTCGCCGCCGAAGCCACCGTCGCCGCCGAAGCCACCGTCGCCGCCGAAGCCACCGTCGCCGCCAGCACCGCCGAGACCTCCTGCGCCACCGTCGCCGCCGAGACCGCCTGCGCCGCCTTCGCCGCCGATGCCGGGCTGGCCTCCCTGGCCGGGAGCCCTGCCCGCGTCGGGCAAGCCGCCCTCACCCGGCGCGCCACCCTGACCGACTTGCCCGCCGGCCCCGGGGACACCGCCCCCGCCCGCCCCGGAGCCCGCGTCCACGCCGCCGCCCCCGTTGTCCTCGATGCAGCCTTGAGCCGCCAGCGCGAGCCCGCAAGCGAGCGCCAACCCCTTGATTCGATTCGACTTCATGTGATCTCTCCCCAAGGTGACGCCGCATCCTAGCAGAGGCCCTTGGTCCGAAATGCGCTCGTCGAACCTGACCGAGAGCGGGGCGGGCGTGGGCCCGGGTCCTCAGTGGGCTGGACCACGGTCGAGGGCCGCGCGGGGGGCACGACCCGCGGTCACCCCGGCGGCTCAGCGGGGGTACAAGAGCTCGGCGCAGGTCGCGAAGGGATCGGCGCAGTCGAGGTGCTCGACGCAGATGTTGTCGGGCGCGGCCCGGCGCAGGTCCCAATGGTCGACGTCCCAGAAGCCGAGGGTGTTGTCGCCGGGGCTGGCGAAGCAGGGGCGGTGGCCGTCGCTTCGGGTGACGCGGGCGTAGCCGGCGCATTGGCAGACGCGCAGGGCGGACGCGTCGTCGTGGTGCACATGGCCCGCATGGTGCTCTTCGCCGCCGACGCTCACGGCCTGGTCACCGAGGGCCTGGGCGCAGGCGCGCTGTTCGGCCCTCACCTGCTCCGACCGATCGAAGCTCAGCGTAGGGCTGAGCGCGGGGCTGAACGTGACGTCGACCTGGGCGTGCGCCCGGCCGCCGGGGCCCTCGCAGTCGATGCTGAAGCGCGCGTCCTCGCCCACCGGCGTCGAGAGATCGCCCAGCGGCAGGCGGTCGGCATCGATCGCCAGGCGCGGGCCGGGGGGATTGGCCGTGAGCTCACAGTGGGTCACGGCCGCCGTGCGCCATGACAGCGTGACGAAGCGGGAGGCGCAGCCCCGGATGGGCGAAGAAGGGTTCGCGGTGAGCTCGACGCTCGGTGGCAGAGGGGGCGCGGCGTCGCCGGGCGCCGCTCCGTCGGTCGATCCGGGCGGGCGCGCGTCGGGTATCCGGTCCACGTCGCCGGCCGCGTCGCGTGGGATCGTGGGGGCCGCGTCGCGGGTGCCGACCGGGCCGGCGTCGAGCCTCTGAGCCTGCGCATCGAGCGGGCCGCCGGCGTCCGCCCGCGCGGGCCCACCCCCGTCGACCTCGAGCTGCTGCGCGTCGGCCTCCGCCGCGGGCGACGGGAACTCGGTCGTGCAGGCCGACGTGAGGCCCAGCGCGAGCGCAAGCGCCAGGGTCGGAGAGGGTGACGACATGGCGCCAAGATAGGTCGCCGCGTGCCGCACGTCGAGACGTAGGTAGGGGCGATCGGTCGCCGGCGCAAGTGACAAGTGAGTACGTTCGACCCCTTGGTTTGGTTTTGGTTTGCCCCAAGTGACAAGTGAGGACGTTCGACCCCTTGGTTTGACCGTCCGGGATGACCCCGGGGGTTGACCCCCCGGGAGCCCGGCCCCGCCAGCAGGCCTCGGATTCGCTGGGGGCGCCTTCCGGGACTCGGGGGGGCGACGGGGGTGGGTGCGCGCCTGCCTTGCCAGCCCGCATCGGGGACGGCCAAGATGCGGGATGGCCGACGACGCGCCCCCCCTCCCGCCGCTCTCTCCGCCGGCGGCGTCCGTGCCCGCGGCGTCGGGCGATCCGCTGTTGGGCGCGCTGGTGGCGGGCAAGTACCGGGTGGCGCGGCAGCTGGCGCGCGGCGGCATGGGCCGCATCTACCTCGCCGAGCAGCTGCCCCTCGGCCGCGCCGTGGTGCTCAAGGTGCTCGACGCGCGCTACGCGGACGGCGCCGGCGACCCCGAGTTCGAGCGACGCTTCTACCTCGAGGCCGCCACCTGCGCGCGCCTGACGCACCCCAACACGGTGACGGTCTTCGACTACGGCCCCCTCGAGAAGGCGGGCGCCGCGACCTGGTTCATGGCGATGGAGTTCATCGAGGGCGAGACGTTGCGGCAGGTGCTCCGCCGCGAGAAGACGCTCGACGCGGTGCGCGCCCTCCGCATCGGCCGCGAGATCGCCCGGTCGCTCCGCGAGGCGCACCGCCTGGGGGTCATCCACCGCGACCTCAAGCCCACCAACGTGATGCTCGTGCCGACCGACGAGGGCGAGGCCGTCAAGGTGCTCGACTTCGGCATCGCCAAGCTGCTGCAGACCGATGACGACACCGCGGATCTGACCGTGGGCGGCAAGTACCTGGGCACGCCGCGGTACACCGCCCCCGAGGTCGTACGGCTGCAGCCGCTGGACGCCCGGACCGATCTCTACTCGCTCGGCGTCGTGCTCTACGAGCTGCTGGCGGGCCGCACGCCCTTTCGCGGCGAGCCCATGCAGGTCGCGATGAGCCACGTGAGCGATCCGGTGCCGCCGCTGGGCATCGACGTGCCTCCGGAGGCGCAGCAGGTGGTGCTGCGCTGCCTCGCCAAGCGGCCCGCCGACCGTTATGACGACGCGCCGGCCTTCATCGAGGCGGTGGACGCCGCGCTCTCCGCGCTGGGCGTCGGGCCGGCGACCGGACCACGGTCCTTGTCGATCGACGGCCTGCCCAGCCAACTCACCGCCCCCCTGCCCGTCGCCGAGCCGAGCGGCCCGGACGACGGTCTCGTCGAGCCGGTCGGTGAGCGCGCCGCGTCACGCCGGGCCTGGCTGCTGCCGGTGGTCGGCGTCCTGCTCCTGACGGGCGGCGTCGCGGTGTGGCTGGGGACACGGGACGCTTCGACCACGTCACCGGGGCCGGGCGCCGACCCGCCACGCGCCGCGCTCTCCGTGTCGTCGCCCCCCGCGACGCCGGCGCCGGCCGCCGCCGCGCTGACTCCGCCGGTCGCGGACGCCTCACCGCCCGCGCCGGACGCCGCGCCGCTCCCCCGACAGGTCACCGTCGAGAGCGAGCCCCCGGGCGCAGACGTGTTCGAGGGCGACACGCGCCTGGGATCGACGCCGCTGCCGGTGCCCGTGGGCGCGGGGCGCGATCTGACGCTCCGCAAGCGCGGTTATCGCCCGCTCCGGGTCCACGTCGGCGCGGACGCCAAGTCCGTCGTGCGGGGAGAGCTGCGCGCGGCGCCCCCCCGGACGCCTCACAGCGCCCGCCCCGATCTCGACATCCGCACCACGAGGTGAGCCTGATGCACGTCACGCGGCCCGCCCGGGTCCTCGCGCTCTTCGTCGCGGCCTGGACCCTGGCGCCCGACGTCCGCGCGCAGCCGAGCGCGGCGGTCGATCTGGCCGAGGAGGCCGATCTGCACTTCCTGCGCGGCGTCGATCGCTACCGCGCCGGCGACTTCGGGGGCGCCCTCGAGCACCTCCTGCGGTCCAACCGCCTGGTGCCCAACCGGAACGTGGCCTTCAACATCGCGCGCACCTACGAGCAGCTCGGCCGGTTCGACGACGCCTTTCGTTATTACGCCGACGTGCTGGCCGCCGAGCCCGACGCCGAAGGACGCCGAAACGCCGAGGGCGCCCTCGAGCGCATCCGGCCGCGCGTGGCGCTGCTCGAGGTGGTGACCGATCCGCCCGGGGCGCGGGTGTTCGTCGATCGCGCCGATCTCGGCTCGCGCGGTGCCTCGCCGCTGCTCCTCGCGCTGCCCGCCGGGCCTCACCGCGTGCTGCTCGAGCGGGCGGGCTACGAGCCGGCCGAGGCGGGGCCCCTGACGCTGACGGTCGGCGCGACCGAGACCGCGCGCGTGACGCTGAGTCGTGTGCTGGGTCGGGTGGAGCTCTCGGGCGAGCCCGCCGGCGCGACGGTGCGACTCGACGGCGCCGCCGAGGTCCTCGGGCAGGTCCCCTGCACGATCGAGCTGCCGCCCGGCCCCGCGGTGCTGCTCATCGAGG
>CALBMW010000643.1 GCA_937896275.1 uncultured Myxococcales bacterium | reverse complement strand
CCCGGCCAGGTAATCGGTCCGATCGACGCGACGGGCCGCGCCGCTCGACCGAGGCGACCCCCAGATCCGCTCGCCGCCGCCGCTACCTGGAGTGACTTCGCGACCCCACGCTGCTCCGATTCGGTAACGACGGAGGCCTCCGCCCGACGGTCAGACGAAGCGCCTCATGACCCGCAGCGCGTCGGTTCGGCTGACCAGACCGACCAGGCGACCGGCCCGCAGGACCGGCAACCGCCGAAACGAGTGCCGAAGGAAGGCATCGATCGCCGTCATGATGTCCGCGTCGGCGTCGATCGACACCACGTCGCGGGTCATGGCCTCCCCCACCGTGCGCGCGCCCCCCTGGTAGTAGTCGCGTCGGCACGCGACGCGCAGGCAATCCTGCTCGGTCACTATCCCGACCAGCCCGCCCGCCGCGTCCAGCACCGGCAGACCCGAGATGCCGTGGCGCACCAACAGATCGGCGGCCTCGGCCAGGCCGGCGTCCGCGGTCGTGGTGATGAGCGCAGTGGACATCACGTCGGCGACGGTGATCCTGCGGATCATCGCTCGTCCCCCGATTCCGGCGGCTCGCGGAGCGCGCAGAGCGAGGCCGCCGCGCAGCCACCGCACCGCCGCCGGCGGCCCGCCAGCGAGAGCCCCAGCGCCGCCGCGC
Source organism: uncultured Myxococcales bacterium (assembly GCA_937896275.1). Classification (GTDB taxonomy): domain Bacteria; phylum Myxococcota_A; class Bradymonadia; order UBA7976; family UBA1532; genus JACKDN01. The sequence continues at coordinate 4,310 of CALBMW010000643.1, read as the reverse complement.
AGATGAGCACGAAGCTCGTGAGGACGAGGGCCATCGCTCAGTCTCCGAAGTCGTCGTAGAAGATCTTGGCGCGGTCCACGCCGAGACGTTCGAGCATCGCGACCACCGCGTGGACCATCAGCGGCGGGCCGCACAGATAGTATTCACACGCGGCCGGCGCCGGGTGGGTGGCCAGGTAGGCGTCGTGCAGGTGCTGGTGGATGAACCCCACGGGCCCCGCCCAGTCCTCGTCTGGCTCGGGCTCGGAGAGCGCCACCGACCAGGTGAAGTTCGGGTGTTCGCGCGCCAGCCGCTCGAACTCGTCGGCGTAGATCACGTCGCGCGCGCTGCGTGCCCCATACCACAGGCTGATCTTCCGGTCCGTTCGGCGCCCCAGGATCTGTTCCAGCACGTGCGCGCGCAGGGGCGCCATGCCTGCGCCGCCGCCCACGAACACCATCTCCTCGTCCGACTCGGTGGCCACGAAGTGTCCGAAGGGTCCCGCGAGCGACACGGTGTCGCCGGGGCGAAGCGAGAAGAGGTAGGTCGACACGACGCCCGCCGGCGTCCCTCGGGCCGATCCGGGCGGCGGCAGCGCGAGCCGCACGACCAGCATCGCGATGGGGCTCTGGCCCTGGCCCTCGCCGTGGCCCTCGCCAGGATAGTTGGCGAGCGAATAGGCGCGCGTGGTCGGCCGCGTGCAGCCCGCCTCGAGTCCGTTCGCGGCGATCCTCTCCCAGGCCCCCCGGAAACGCTCGTCGATGGGCAGCTCGGCGAGCCGCAGGCCGAACGGCGGGCAGGTCACCTGGACGAAGCTGCCCGCCTTGAAGTCGAAGGCGGTGCCGTCCGGAATCTGCAGGACGATCTCTTTCAAGAGCGGCGTCAGGTTGCGCGTCGACCGCACGGTGACTCGCATGGCGGCCGCGGGCAGTCCCTCGGGGAGGGCGACCTGGAGCGGGCCGCGGACGGTGACCTGACAGGCCAATCGCAGCCCGCGCGCGACGGCGGGCTCGCCCAGCAAGGCCACCTCGGTCGCGGCCGGCGCGCCGGCCTCGCCCCCCACCCTGATCCGACACGAGCCGCAGGTCCCACGCCCCCCGCAGCCCGCCTCCAGCGGCACCCCCGCGCCCGAGAGGACCTGGTGAAGCTTCGCCCCGAACGGGGCCAGCACCGAGCCCCAGCCCTCGATGTCGATGGTCGCCGAGCCGCGCCCCAGCAAGAGCGCCCGGGCCACGAGGATCAGCGCCACGAACACCATCACGACGCCGTTGAACACCGCCACGGTCATGAGCAGCTCGGTCATGCCAGCTGCACCCCGGAGAAGACGAGGTAGCCCATCGACATCACCCCGATCGCTACGAAGACGAGGGCTTGCGAGCGCGATGCCTCGTCGCGGTCCGGCCCGTCGATGCGTTCGCGGATCGCGGCCAGGGCCATCACCGCCAGGGCCCACCCGACGCTGCTCCCGAGCGCGAACACCACGCTCTCGGTGAGCGAGTAGTGGCGATCGACCATGAACAGTGAGCCGCCGAGGATGGCGCAGTTGACGGTGATGAGGGGCAGGAAGATGCCCAGGGCCTGTGCGAGCGCCGGGAAGAACCGGTCGAGCACCAACTCCAGCACGTGGACCGTCGCCGCGATGAGTCCGATGAAGCAGATCAGGGACAGGTGGCTCAGGTCGAGCTCGGGCATGCCCGCCCAGGTCCAGGCCGCGGGCGCGAGGAGGCCGTGGAACACCAGGTAGTTCAGCGGGACCGTGAACACCATGACCAGGGTGATCGCGACGCCCAGCCCTGCGGCCGTTCCCACGCGGCGCGATCCGCCGAGCAGCGTGCAGATGCCGAGAAAGAAGGCCAGCGCGAGGTTCTCGACGAAGGCGGCGCGGATGAAGAGATCGATCATGGGGCCACCCGCCGCGTCCGCTGCAGCAGCCACACGAAGCCCGCGATGAGGAAGAAGCCGGCCGGCGGCAGGTGCAGGATCGCGAGCGGCTCGAACCAGCCACCGTCCTGCACCAGCGGGAGCACCCGCTGGCCCAGCAGCGCGCCGGCGCCGAGCAGCTCGCGCACGGCCCCCACCGTGGTGAGCAGCAACCCATAGCCGAGCGCGTTCCCCAGGCCGTCGACCAGGCTCTCACCGACGCCGTGAGACATCGCGAAGGCCTCGGCCCGCCCGAGCACGATGCAGTTGGTGATGATCAAGCTCACGAAGACCGAGAGCTGGCGGCTCATCGCCGGCGCGAACGCGGCGATGATCTGGTCCGTCACGATCACCAGAGTGGCGATGATCGTGATCTGCAGCACCAGCCGGGTGCTGTGCGGGATCACGCGCCGGAGCGCGCTGATGATGCCGTTGGATGCCACGAGCACCGCCGTGAGCGCCGCGCTCATGACCAGGGCCGTGGCGACGGTCTTCGTCACCGCGAGCGCCGAACAGATGCCGAGCAGCTGCACGGCGACGGGGTTGTCGTCCACGATGGAGTGACTGAGCTTGCGCAGGAAGCTCCTCATTCGAGGTCCCCTCGCTTCACGCGCGCCAGGAAGGGGCCGAAGCCACCGTCGCCGAGCCAGAAGCGAACCATGTTGCCGACGCCCACGCTGCTGCGGGTCGCGCCGGTGATCGCGTCGACGTGGAAGGCGGCCCGATCGGGGGCGGGGGCGTCGAAGCTGACGATGACGCCCACCTCGCCCCGCTCGTCGCGGATGCGCTTTCCCGACCACAGCGCGCGCCACTCTTCCCCCTCGATCTCGCTGCCGATGCCGGGCGTCTCGCCGTGCTGGCCAATCGTCAGGCCGAGGATGGTGTTGGCGTCGGGCCCCACGGCCACCGCCCCGTGGATCAGCGATGCGTAGCCGCGACCGTAGACAGGGAGCACCACCGCCACGACGGGACCCGCGGGGCCCCCGCGGCGGGCCACGGTGACCACCGCGCGCCGCGCCTGGCGTTGGATGCGCGCCAGGTCGGTGGCGGGGGGGACGACGCGCCCCTGCTCGGGGTCGTTCGCGGCGGCGGTGGGGTCGAAGGTGGCGGGATCGAGCCCAGGCACGCGCGCACCCGTGGCCAGATCGATCACCCACTCGTCCAGCGTCGCGGCGTCCAGATCGCCCACCAGACCGCCGATTCCGGGCTGCCGGGCGAGGACCTGACGCACGCGCTCGCGTTGAGCGCTGCGTTCGTGTTCGAGGCGAATCGGGCGCAGCAGCGCGGTCGAGGTCGAGACCGCCACGGAGCACGCCAGGCAGATGACGAGGGAGACGCCGAGGGTCCTGCCCGTGGTGTCCTCACCCATCGGTCGTCTCCGCCCAGCGCGCCCGCCCGACGCGGACGACGTGATCCACCAGCGGCGCGAAGATGCTGGCGACGAGGAGCGCGCTGAGCGTGCCATCCGGGCTGGCAGCGATGGTGAGCCGAAACAGCGGGACGAGGGCGCCGACGAGGGCCCCGTGGAACCACTGCCCCGAGGGTGTCCGCGGCGATGCCTGGGGATCCGTGGCCAGGAAGATGGCGCCGAAGGCCAGGCTCCCCAGCAGGCAGTGGCCGAAGAACGGGGTCGCGCCCGTGGGCTGCGCCGATCCGAGGATCGCGACCGCCAGAGCCGCCCCGATGGGCACCGCGACGACCACCCGCCAGGCCAGCGCGCGCCGCGCGAGGAGCCAGGCTCCGCCGGCCACGCACGCGAGCGTCGAGGTAGCGCCGAGCGCGCCCGCGACCGGACTCGCGACGAACCAGGCCGACCACGGGGCGTCCGCGACACCGTCGGTGGGCATCCACGCCGAGCCCGCGCCGAGGGCGTCGGGCCAGTTGAGCGTGAGGAAGGCGTAGGCCAGCACAGCGGGGTGGACGAAGGTCCGTGCGCGACTTCCGAAGACCTCCCACGCGAGGAACGATCCCACCGCCATCGACGCGGCCGCGGGGAGGATGGGGACCGTGGCGGGCAGGGTCAGCGCGAAGAGGATGCCCGCTGCGACCGACCCGGGGATCATCGGTCGCCGGCCGACCCGCGAAGACACCCAGGCGGTGAGCGTCGCCGCCGCGACGGTGCAGGCGAGCAACCACACGGCGGACCATCCGGCCGCGCCGACGCCGAGGACGACGCAGGGCAAGAGCGCGATCAAGAGCGTCCCGTCGGTGCCGCCGCCGGATGTCTTCGATGAGTCGAGCTCGCTGATGCGCATGCCGGCCGGCGGTGCAACTCATGTGCCGCGCGGCTCCCTTCGGACGTGCCCTGGTGTCGTTGCGTCCGCGGCGTCCCGGAGCGTCCGCGGCGTCCCGGAGCGTCCGCGGCGTCCCGGAGCGTCCGGAGCGTCCGGCGGGCGCCGCCCGGGCACTCG
>CALBMW010000642.1 GCA_937896275.1 uncultured Myxococcales bacterium | reverse complement strand
CCGTGGCCGCTGGCGAAGCGGGGGCGGGCTGGGGGAGCGCCTCGGCCTGCTCCGCCGCGCGCAGGGCGCGGGCCGCGAAGGCGCCGTCGACGAGGACGCGCCACGCCAGCGCGAGGCGCGCGAAGAAGCCCGGGGGGGTCATGTCCATGAAATCGGTCTCCTCCGACGAGTCGGCCGGGTGGTGATGCCACGACCGACCCCCCCCGCGCAACGCCGCCGCGCGCAAGGCCCTCGTCGATCGACGTGAACCGCGACGCCGGGGGCGCTATCTTCGCCGGCCATGCGCGACTCATCCATGTGCATCGACGCCGATCGTCTGTGGGACACCCTGCTGAAGCTGGCACGGATCGGCGCCTACGTCGACGCCAGGACCGGCCTCAGCGGCGTGAACCGGCTGGCCCTCACCGACGCGGACGCCGACGGGCGGCGACAAGTGATGGCGTGGTTTGGCGAGGCCGGCCTCGAGGTCCGCGTCGACCGCGTGGGCAACGTGATCGGGCGGCGCGCGGGCCGCTTTGACCACCTCGCCCCCGTCATGTCGGGATCGCACATCGACAGCGTGCCCACCGGGGGCGCGTTCGATGGGGCGCTGGGGGTGATCGGTGCCCTCGAGGTGGTGCGCAGCCTGAACGACGCCGGCGTCGTGACACGGCGTCCGATCGAGATCGCCTTCTTCACCGACGAGGAGGGCTGCCGGTTCGGCACCGACATGCTGGGGTCCGCCGTGGCCTGCGGGCGCCTCCCGCTGGACGTGGCGCTCGACCTGACCGACAAGCACGGGCTGCGGATGGGCGACGAGCTGGCGCGGATCGGCTTTCAGGGCGAGGCGGAGGAGCGGCTGACGCCTCGACACGCCTACGTCGAGGTGCACATCGAGCAGGGACCGGTCCTGGCCGCGGCCGAGATGGATCTGGGCGTGGTCAGCGGGGTGCAGGGCATCTCGTGGTGGGAGCTGACGGTGAGGGGGCGCTCGGCGCACGCCGGCACGACGCCCATGAGCCTGCGCCGAGATCCGGGGGTCGCGGTGGCGCGGCTGCACCTGGCGTTGGACGCGATGGCGCGCTCGGGGCGCTTCGGGCCCGAGATGCGGGCGACCATGGGGCGCTATGACGCACACCCCGGTCTGGTGAACGTTGTGCCGAGCCGGGTGATCTGCACCGTGGATCTGCGCAACCCCGACGACGATCAGATGGCGCGGGCCGAGGCCGCGTTCGCCGAGGAGGTCGCGACCATCGAGCGGGATCTGCAGGTGACGATCGAGCGCGAGCAGACCGCGCGCACCGACAGGGTGCCCTTCGCGCCGGTCGTGCAGGCCATCATCGCCCGACACATGGACGCGCTGGGGCTGCGCCACGCGACCCTGCTGTCGGGCGCCGGCCACGACGCGCAGGAGTTGGCGGCGGTGTGTCCGACCGCGATGATCTTCGTGCCGGGGCTGCACGAGGGCATCAGCCACAACCCGCGCGAGATGTCGACGCCGGCCGCCTGCGCGCGTGGCGTCGAGGTGCTCTACCGCACCCTCGTGGAGTTGGCGGAGGAGGGGTGAAACCGCGCGCCGTCGGCCGACCGGCGGTTTGCAGGGGCGTCGACGCGCCTTTCGTCGCCGTTCCGTTTCTGCGACGCTCCGCCCGTCGACCCGGCCGTGGAGCGAGGGTGAAGAGCGCCGATTCTCGGAAGAAGCCACGCCGCCGCCTGCGCCCGTCGGGCGCGCGGACCCCCGTGGCCGTCGGCGCGCCGCCCGGAGAGCTCGTGCGGCGCCACGACGCCCCGAAGGCGATGGTCAGCGCCTACGCTTTCGGGGCCGACGACTTCATCGAGCAGCGGGTCGAGGATCTGTCGACCCTCCCGGTCCTGCGAGGGCAACACCCGATCACCTGGGTCGACGTGATCGGCGTCGCCGACGTCGACGCCATTCGCCGCGTGGGCGAGATCTTCGGTCTGCACGAGCTGGCCCTCGAGGACGTCGTGCACGTGGGGCAGCGGCCCAAGGTCGAGGCCTACGGTGACCACCTCTTCATCGTGGTGACGATGATGACCCACCGGGAGGGAGAGGGGCTCGAGCGCGAGCAGCTCGGCCTCTTCGTCGGGACCGACTTCGTGGTGACCTTCCAGGAGCGGTCGGGGGACTGCTTCGAGCCCGTGCGCGATCGCCTGCGCGCGGGCCGGGCGCGCGTGCGCACCGCCGGCGCGGACTACCTTGCCTATGCGCTGCTGGACGCGGTGGTGGATAACTACTACCCGCTGTTCGAGAACGTGGGCACGCAGATCGATCAGCTCGAGGAGTGGGTCTACGACGGCCAAGAGGGCTCGCAGGTGGTGCCCGCGCTCAGCGCGATGCGGCACATGCTGCTCGAGCTGCGACGGCAGGTCTGGCCGATGCGCGACGCGATCAACGCCCTGATGCGCCACGAGAGCCCGGTCATCCGGCCCGACACGACGACCTACCTGCGCGACTGCCACGACCACCTCGTGCGGCTGGTCGATCTCACCGAGGGGCTGCGCGAGTCGGTGGCCTCGCTCCTGGACGTGCACCTGGCCCTGCAGAGCCAACGCCTCAACGAGGTGATGAAGGTGTTGACGGTGATCTCCACGATCTTCATGCCGCTCAGCTTCCTCGTGGGGCTGTATGGGATGAACTTCGACCGGGCGTCGCCCTACAACATGCCCGAGCTGGGCTGGCGGTTTGGCTACCCGGTCGTGGTGTTCCTGATGTTGCTGACCGCGGGCTCGCTCCTGTGGGTCTTCCGTCGCGCCGGCTGGCTCGGCTCGCGCCCTGCGCGCTGATCCAACGCCCCCGCTCCTCCCCACGACGAGGTCATGATGCGGATCGCCTTCACGTACAACTGCCAGCGCTCGGCCGCCCCCGACGAGGCCGACCACGACACGCCCGAGACGATCGCGGCCCTCGCCTTCGGGCTCCGCGCGGGTGGGCACGAGGTTCACGAGGTCGACGTGTCCGCGCCGGTCGCGGAGGTCGTCGTGCGCCTCGCGCGGCTGCGGCCGGACCTGGTCTTCAACACCGCCGTCGGACGGCGCGGACCGTCGCGCGAGGCCTTCTATCCGCAGCTCTTCGAAGAGCTGGGCCTGCGCTACACGGGACCCGACGCCCACGCCTGCACGGTCGCGCTCGACCAGCACCTCGCGCGCCTCGTCGCGCGGCAGGCGGGCGTGCCGACGCCGCCCTGGCGGCGGGTCCTCGTGCCGGCGGATCGGGCGCTCGCCGGCATCGAGCTGCCGGTGACCGTGGTGCCGCTCTTCGAGGGACGCTCCGGTCATGATCGCCCGCGAATGGTGTTCAGCGATGGGCCCTCGCTGACCGAGGCGGTGGAGCGGTTGCTCGAGGCGCACCCCGGCGGGCTGCTCGTCGAGCACTTCGTGCGCGGCCAGGACGTGGTGGTGCCGCTGTTGGGGCCCGGCGGCCCCGGCGCCCCTGGTCTGCTGATGCCCGTGGCGCCCCGCGGCGCGAGCGCGCCGCTGACCATCTCGCCCGCGGCGATCGAGGTCGTCGTCGATCGGGCGCGCGTGGTGGCGGCGGCCCTCGATCTGCGCGACCTGGCGCGGCTCGACTTCCGGCTCGACGCCGACGACGGGGTGTGGTTCCTGGGCGCGAGCGCGCAGCCCTCACTCGAGCCGGGCGCGCCCATCTACGCTGCCGCGGCGGCCATCGGTCTCGACTCGGTGGAGGCGGTGCTGGCGCGCATCGTCGACAGCGCCACGCGCCGGACATCGCTCGGCCGCCCGGCGGCCGGCGCTCGGCCCCGGACGCGGGTCGGCCTCGTCTACAACCTGAAGCGAATCAAGCCACAGGCCGACGGCGGGCAGGACGACGACGCCGAGTTCGACGCGCCCGCCACCATCGACGCGCTGGCCGACGCCATCGCGTCGCTCGGCCACGAGGTGGTGCGCCTCGAGGCCGACGTCGAGGTGATCACCCGCATCGGTGGGGCCGACATCGACGTCGCCTTCAACATCGCCGAGGGCCTGCGCGGCCGCGGACGCGAGGCGCTGGTGCCGGCCGTGCTCGAGATGTTCGACATCCCCTACACCGGCTCGGACCCGGCCACGCTCGCGCTGACCCTGGACAAGTCGCTCGCCAAGGGGGTGGTGAGCGCCGCGGGGGTCCCGACCGCGCGCGGGGTGGTGCTGCACAGCGCCCTTGGCCCGCTCCCCGACTGGATTCGCTACCCGGTGATCGCCAAGCCCGTGGCCGAGGGCAGCTCGAAGGGCGTGACGGGCGCGAGCGTGGTCTACGACGAGGCCCAGCTTCGAGCGCTGGTGGCCTCGATGCTCGAGCGCTACCGCCAGGGTGTGCTGGTCGAGGTCTTCCTGTCGGGGCGCGAGTTCACCGTCGGCCTCCTGGGCGGGCCCTCGCCGCGCGTGCTGGCGCCGCTGGAGATCGTCTTCACCGGCGGCGACGCTCACCCCGTCTACTCCTTCGCGCACAAGATCGAGGCCGACACCAACGTGCGCTACGAGGCGCCGGCCAAGGTCGACGCTGCGCTGGGCCAGGCGATCCACGACGTCGCGCTCAGGTCCTTCGAGGCGCTGGGCTGCCGGGACGTCGCGCGCATCGACATCCGCCTCGATGGCGAGGGCGTGCCGCACTTCATCGAGTGCAACCCGCTGCCGGGCCTCACGCCGGGGTGGTCGGACCTGTGCATCGTGGCCACGGCCGCCGGGATGGACTACCGGGCGCTGGTCGGCGCGATCCTCGAGCCTGCCCTCGGGCGCCTCGAGGCGCGGCGTCGCGGGCAGGCCTGATCAGGCGGCCCCGCGACCGAGCATCGGCGGCGCGTCACCGTCGACCCCCCGGTGCAGGACGGCCGGCGGCGCGATCCCCTCGTCGCGGAAGCCCGCCAGCACGCGCTCCGTCACGTCGGACTCGAGCGCCTTCTCGTACTTGACGTCGAGCACGTAGACCTTGGCGCGCAGGCGCACGGCGAAGTAGCCCTGGTGCACCAGTAG
>CALBMW010000641.1 GCA_937896275.1 uncultured Myxococcales bacterium | reverse complement strand
CCCGCCCACCTCGAGCGTGGTGCACGGGGCCAGCGGCACGTCGCGCTGCAGGGCCGTTGGCAGAGAGGGCGTCACGCCCGGCATTGTCGGCGTCACCGAGGCCCCGCGCAACGCACCCGCCCGCCAACTTTTCGCGCAAACCTCGACCCGCCGCGTCGTCCCCTCTCCGAAGCACCGCGGCCGCGAGTTGACAGTCCATGCTCCCAGCCTACGATCGCACCTCCTGGCGACGCCTCGAGCCGGACGGCGATCCGACGCCGCGGCCCTCTGGCGTCCCCGTCGCCGCGGGGGACGATCTCATGGCCGAGGCTGCGCTCCGGCAGCGCATCGAGGCGCTGTGGCATGCCCTGCGCGGCAGCGAGGGCGAGTACGACGTCCCGATGGACCTCTTCGTCGACCACGTCTGCGGCGTGCTCGACCGGATGACGGGCGACGCCGCGACGCGGCTGGACGACCTCGTGCCCGGCGACATCTACCTCGCTCAAGGTTGCCTGCGGCGGTCGGCGCGGGCGACGCGCGTGTTCATCGATCGCTTCGGCGGCTACCTGCACCACCTGTGTCTGGCCAAGGCGCCCGCGGGCTCGGCCGACGATCTGGAGCAGCTTCTGCTGAGCACCTTGTTCCTGCCGCGCGACCCCGCGGATCCCGGCAGCGCCCGGCTGGCGTCCTACGAGGGGCGCGGGACGCTGCAGGGCTGGCTGCGGGTCATCGCCCACCGCGCGGTGATCGATCTGGTCCGGCGGCAGCGACGCACGCTCGACGGCGAGACGCTGGACCGCGTGGCGTCGCCCTCGCCCGGGCCCGCCTCGGAGCTGGAGCGACTCGAGGCCGCGGCGCGGCTACGGCCGGTCTTCGCCGCCTGCGTCCTTGCGCTCGACCCCGACGAGCGACTCCTGCTGCGCCAACGCTTCGGCGAGGGCCGCGTGCTGCGCGAGATCGCCGCAGATCTGGGCGTGGACACGTCGAACGCGCACCGCCGTCTGGGCGCCGTGACCCAGAAGATCTTCAAACGATTCCGAGCGCGGGCGCGCGACGAGCTCGGCCTCGGGGACGGCGATCTGCGGGCCCTCCTGGGCGACCTCGCCGAGGCCATCGAGGTGGATGACCTGTTCGCGGCCGCCGTGGTCGCGATGTTGCTGCTCGGGCCGGTCCCCGGGTGGGTCGGATGAGAGGGAGCGAAGCATGAACCCGCGCACCGAACGGAGCGCCGCCGCGCTCGATGGCGTGGTCGCCCGGCTCTACCGGCAGCATGAGCCGCCGGTCGCGAGCCCGGTGGACGCCGAGTCCATCGTCGCGCTGGCCGAGGGCCGCCTGGCCGGGGCCGAGCGGACGGACCTCGTGGCTCGAATCAAGCAGAACACCGCCGCCCGCCGTGAGCTGCTCGAGCTCTACCCCGAGTTGTTCGACGCGTTGCTCGACGCGCCGAACGCGTCGGTCGGTGGCACGCCCCGAGGCGCGCGGGTGCTGCCCTTCCCCGTGCGCTGGGCGGCGGGCGGCGCCGGCTTGGTGCTGGCCGCCGCCGCGGCGCTGCTGGTGTTCGTGCCGCGCCCGGCGCCGCCGGTGGGCAGCCGCTTCGAGGTGGTGGCCGCCTCCGAGGCCACCTTCAAGGAGCGCGGCCACGCCGTGACGCCCGACGGCGCGACGGCCGGGCTGCGGGGCGACGTGATCCTGGTCGCGCCCGGTCAGAGGCTGCAGCTCTTGATGCGGCTGGGCGCACCCAATGGCTTCGATCGGCGGCTGCGCGGTGCGACCGCCGCGGGCGCGCTGTTCATGGTCGACCACACAGGGCGCGCGCGCCTGATCTGCACCGACCACGGCGGCTGCCCCTCGAGCGCCGACACCCTGGCCCACCTGTTCTTGGCCCCCACCCAGACCGGCGCCACGACCTGGTTCGCCTTCGTCTCGTCATCGACCGCCATCGACGCCGCCGAGGCGCGAGCCCTCGCGGACGCGGCGAACGCAGCCGGCGGCGGTTGGGACGCCCTGCGCGGCGTCCTGTCGAAGAAGGCCGCCGAGGCGCGTTGGAACGTGCTCGAGCAGCCGCCGGTGAGAGTGACACCCTGACGGGCCCGCCGGGCGCCCGGCCCCACTGCTCGACGCCCCCTCCGTCCTCTCGACCCCCGACCGGATTACGCCCGCGCGCCCCCGCCTCGTCGCGCCGCCGAGGTGTGGGTGCTGCCCCCGCGTCTGCCGCGCGCGGCGTTGAACGGCGCGACCGCGTGCGGTACACCACGCCCATGCGCGCGGCGATCCTGCTCGGCCTGATGCTCACCCTCGCCGCCTGTGGGGCACCCCCCCCCGTGGCGCCGAGCGCGGAGCGAAGGCCCGACGCTCCGCTCCACGCCGGGCCCGAGCCGAGGCTGCCGCCGTCCAACACGACCGTCGAGTCCTTCCCCGCGAACGCCGATCCCGGCGTCCTCCCGGCGCGCGCGCTCGGCTCCGCGCCCACCGCCGACCTTCCGGCGCGGGTCGAGGCGATCGCCTTCGCGGATCTGCAGGCCGCGCTCCCGATGCTGCAGCCGGAGCAGCCCGCCTTCGCCTGGGCCGCGCTGCGCGTGGGCCGGATGCTCGCCCACCGCCGGGAGTGGCGCAGCGCTCGGGCGGTCTTGGACGACCTGATCGCGCGGGCGCCCGCCGGGCCCGCGGTCGAGGCGGCGCGCGCGACGCTGGCCCGACTCGAC
>CALBMW010000640.1 GCA_937896275.1 uncultured Myxococcales bacterium | reverse complement strand
GCCTCGACCGGCAGCCCGGCACTGCACTCGGTCCGGATTTTGTGGGGAGGCTCTTCGCTGACGGGCTCTCAGCCGTCGCTCTCGACGCCCTCGGTCCAGGCGCGGGGCAGCTCGCTCCGCAGCACGCCGCCCTGCACGAAGCCGCACCCGATGACACCGATCCGATCCCGCACGACGCAGTAGCCGCGCACCCCTTCGGCGCCGTCCACCGCGGTCGCCGAGAGGTCGAGGCTCTCGCGCCGGAGGAAGGCGGCCGCGCCGGCGTCGTCGAGGTCCAGCGCCTGACGGGTCGCGTGCCCGCCCATCCGCATGAGGAAGGTGCTCGTCGGCTTGCCGGCCGGCGGAGGCTTGCGCATCACGAGTACGCCCAGCGCCTCGACGTGCGGCCCCGGCGGCAGCTCCAGCGCGGCGGTGGTCATCCAGATCGAGGGCGCGCCCGGGCGGCACCAGAACGTGAAGTCGTCGAAGACCGCCGGCGCCATGCCGTAACGTTCGGCGAGGAAGTCGAGGAGCCGCGCCCGATCGGCGCAGGGCTCAAAGACGACGCAGGCGCGCAACGAAGAAGCCTCCGGTGTCGTTGTGGTGAGGCCAGAGCCGCGCCGCGTTCACCACGTCGGCCCGATACGAGCGCCCGGCCCACGCGTCGACGCCGGGCGAGACGCGTAGACCGGCGGGGACGTCGATGGGCTCGATGGCGGCCAGGGACGGATGGATCGCGTGGAGCACACCTTCGTTCTCCTCGGGCGCGTAGGTGCACGTGGCGTAGATCACCGTGCCCCCCGGGCGCACGAGGCGCAGGGCCTTTCGCAGGATGGCGGTCTGGATCTGGACGACGCTGGCGCGGTAGCGCTCGTCCGTCGGCTCGGTGCGGCTGCGCGCCTTGCGGGTGGTGCCTTCACAGGTGCACGGCACGTCGGCGAGCACGCGATCGAACCACCCCTCCGGCGCGACCATGCGCAGCGCGTCGCCGCTGGTCACGACGCCGCAGGTCACGCCGAGCCGATCGAGGGTGCGGCGCAGCGCGTTGAGCCGCCCCACTTTGCGATCGTTGGCGACCAAGGTGCCACGATCCCCCATGGCGACCGCCATCTGGGCCGCCTTGCCCCCCGGCGCCGCGCACAGATCGGCCACCCGCTCGCCAGGCCGCGCGTCGACGAGGTCCCCGGCGAAGATCGCCGCCTCCTCCTGACCGTAGAAGCGCCCGGCCAGGTGCAGGCGGCTCCCAGCGAAGCGGGCGTCGGCCGGAAGCCGCCAGGCATGGGCGCGCCAGGGCACCGGCTGTAGCGCGGGGAACACGGCGCGGAGCTCGGCCTCGGTCTCGGCGACGGGCGCGCGCAGCGGGTTGGACCAGATCACACGTGGGAGCGGCCGGGCGGCCGCCTCGAGGAAGGCGCTCAGGTCGTCGACGAGCGGCGCGTAGCGCGTCAGCCAACCAAAGGTCGGGGGCTCGCTCACCCCTTCACGCCCCCCGCGGTGAGGCCCCCCACCAGGTGCCGCTGCAAGACGAAGAACAGCGCCATCACCGGCGCGCTGACCAGCAGCGCGCCGGCCGCGAAGTGCCCCCACTCCGTGGTGTAGGCGCCGACGTACTGCTGCAGTTGGACCGGCAGGGTGTAGGCCTTCTCGTCCGACATGAAGGTGGCCGCGAGGATGTACTCGTTCCAGGCCGTCATGAAGCTGAAGAGCGCCGTCACCGCGATGGCCGGCCGGCTGAGCGGCAGGATGATGCGCCAGAAGATCGTGAACTGCCCCGCGCCGTCCATCAGCGCGCTCTCCTCGAGGTCTCTGGGGATCGTGTCGAAGTAGCCCTTGAGCTGCCACACGCAGAAGGGGATCGCGGTGGTCGAGTAGACCAGCACCAGGCCCAGCAGGCGGTCGAGCAGGCCGAGGTGATCGAGCACCTGATAGAGCGGGATCATCATCATCGTGCCCGGGAACATCTGCGTGACCAGGAAGGCCATCAACCCGGCGCGCCGACCCGGAAAGCGAAAGCGCGAGAAGGCGTAGGCCGCCGTGCACGCGAGGAACACGCCTGCCACGGTCGTCACCGCGGAGACGAGGACCGAGTTGCCGAGCTGCCGCCAGAAGTTGGGCGCCGCGAGCAGGTCGCGGAAGTTGTCCAGGCTGAACGTGGTCGGCAGCGGGTTGAGCCCGGTCGCGAAGGTCTGGTCCGGCCGCAGGGCCATCTTGACCACCCACAACACCGGGAACAGCGTCACGACCACCACGCTCGCCAGGAAGACGTGCGTCCCCCAGCGGATGGGCGGCTTCGGATCGTGATCGGCGGCGGCGCTCACCCGTAGGCCCCCTCGGCGGCGCGCGAGACGCGGCTGGTGAGCATGGAATAGCCCAGCAAGATCAAGAAGATCAGCACCGAGTACGCGGCCGCGTAGCCATAGCGATCCTGCTCGAAGGCCCAACGATAGGCCTCGACGATGAGGATGTCGGTCGACCCGTCGGGCTGCCCGCCCGAGACCAGGTAGATGATGTTGAACATGTTGAAGGTCCAGACCGAGCCCAGGATGATCGCGGGGAACATCGCAGGCTGGAGCAGCGGCACCGTGATGTGGCGAAAGGCGTCCCACGCGCTGGCCCCGTCCACGTTCGCGGCCTCGTAGAGATCCCGTGGGATGCTCTGCAGGGCGCCGAGCGCCACGACCATCATGAAGGGGAAGCCCAGCCAGGTGTTGGTCGTGAGGTTGGCGGCGAAGGACGTCCAGAACTGGCTGAACCAGCTCACCGGCTCGGCGCCGACCGCGGCGAGCACGTGGTTGATGAGCCCATACTGCTTGTTGAACATGCCCTTCCAGATGAGCGCGGTGATGTAGTTCGGGACCGCCCAGGGCACCACCAGCAGCACGCGGTAGACGCCCTTGAGGCGCAGCGTCGGCTCGCGCAGGATCAGCGCCAGGCCGAGGCCGATGGCGGCGTGCAGCGCGACGTTCAGGAAGGTCCAAAGGACGGTCACCGCCAGCGTGTAATAGAAGCTGAGCGGGTCCGTGATCGCGTGACCCTCGCTGCTCAGGATGCGGACGAAGTTGGACAGCCCGACCCAGGTGAAGTGCCCGTGATCGTGGCGCGTGAAGGCCAGCGCCACGCCGAGGAAGAAGGGCACGAGGATGAGCGCGGCCAGGCCGACCATCGCCGGGGCGACGTAGGCGTAAGCAGCGCGGTGAGGCGAGCGGCGGCTGCCGCTGATCGATCCGGTGACGGCGAAGACGACCAGCGCCAGGAGCGGCCCGGCGAAGAGCAGCGCGAGATCGGCGGGTGAGGCCGCGGGGGGCGGCAGCGCGTCACCGAAGCCTCGGACCGACAGCGCCCCGGCCGCGCCGAGCAGGCTCGCCTCCAGCGCGCGCGCCCCCAGCGCCAGGGGCAGCCCCCCCAGCGACGCGCAGAGCGTGGCGCCCAGGGGGGCCAGCCAGGGACCCGGCGGCCGGCGCCGCAGCAGCGTGATCCAGGCACCGAAGCCCAGCGCGAAGCCCGCCAGGACGGCGACCAGCCAGAGCCCGCGCGACGCGAGGCCGACGAAGCGGGGGG
>CALBMW010000639.1 GCA_937896275.1 uncultured Myxococcales bacterium | reverse complement strand
ACGCCGCGCAGCCCGACGCAGCGCCGCCGATCCCCGACCGTGGGCCGCCACACGACTTTGGCGCGCCCGACGCCGCGCCGCCGCCGCCCGACGCCGATCTGCGCCCTCCGGCGGCACCCACCCTGGCGAGGCACGAGGTGGCCGACGCCGTCGACCGTCAGGCCGTCTGCAACGACGGGACACCCGCCATCTACTACCTGCGCGCCGGCCGGGGCGTGGACGCCGAGCGCTGGGTGATCCACCTGCAGTCCGGGGGTGAGTGCCGCACGGCCGAGGCGTGCCGGCAACGCGCCGGCCTCGACCCGGCCTATGTCACCTCGAGCCCGCGCTTGCACCCCGACGCGCGTCGCTTCGACGGCTTGTTCGACCCGGCGCCGGGGCGCAACCCGGACTTCTTCGATTGGACCCACGTGGTCCTCGTGTACTGCAGCTCCGACCGGTGGCTCGGCGATCGGCCGGCCAGCGACGGCACGGGCGGCTACCACCTGCGCGGCGCGCGCATCCTGCAGGCGGTGCTGGAGGATCTGCGCGATCCGAGCGTCACCCTCGGGCCCGATCTGCGGCGGGCCACCGACGTGCTGTTCACAGGCACCGAGGCGGGTGCAGCGGGCGTGCGGGCGCACGTGGACGCCGTGGCCGCGGCCTTGGCGCCCGCCACGGTGCGGGGCGTGGTCGACGGTTATGCGCCGGACGCAGCGTGGATCGACGTCGCGCTCAGCGCGAAGCAGGCGGCGGACGCGGAGGGCCACAGCTTCTGGATTCCCGCGCTCGACACCGACTGCGCTGCCGCCGAGGCTGCGTCACCCTGGCGCTGCCTGGGCGACGAGGTCGGCCAAGCGCACGTGCAGACCCCCTGCTTCGTCAATCAGGATCAGCTCGACGGCCCCGAGCCCTTCGACGAGGCGCGCCAGTTCGGGGCCGCGGTGCGGGCCGATCTCGGCCGCCGTACGGGGGCGTTCTCGGCGCGCGTGGGCCAACCGATCTGGCTGACGAACGAGGTCGTGCACGACGCACCGGTCGATGGGCTCGTGATGCACACCGTGCTGGCCAATTGGCTCTTCGGGCGACCGGGGCCGCGGACCGCCATCGCCGAACCGTGACCTGACCGAGCGGCGCGTCCCCGCGCGCGGACGCCACCCTCGGCGCAGCGACGCATGCACGGGCGCGCGGCGGCCGGTGTCGCGACCCGGACCCCGTGCGCTCGGCTTGTCGTGCCCCGGGAGCGCCCGCCGGAGCGCCCGCAGCGATCGACGGTTGTCAGCTCCGCGTGGCGGACCCAGAATGGCGCCCTCGAAAACAGGAGACGCTCATGCTCGAGCCCGTCACCGATCCCTTCGCCCTGGCCCGCGCGCTGTCGGCCGTCCACGTCATCGACGGGCGCCTGTGTGCCGCCCACGGCGGGGCCACCTTCGACGTGATCAACCCCGCGACGAGCAAGGTGATCGGCGCGGCCGCGGCCGGCGACGCGACCGACGTCGATCGCGCGATGGCGGCGGCCAAGGGGGCTCAGCCCGCGTGGGCCGCGATGAAGGCGCGCGATCGCGGCAAGCTGGTGGCAGCCTGCGGCGCTCGGCTGGCCGCACACGTCGAGGAGTTGGGGCGCCTGACCGCCCTCGAGACGGGCAAGGCGCTGCGCACCGAGAGCCGCGTCGAGGCCTCGGTACTGGCCGACACCTTCGTCTACTTCGGCGGGCTGGCCTCGGAGCTGTGCGGCGAGACCATCCCCTTCAGCCCCGACATGCTGGCGATGACCGTGCGCGAGCCGCTGGGCGTGGTGGCGGCGATCCTGCCCTGGAACGCGCCGCTGCTGCTGATGGCGCTCAAGATCGCCCCGGCGCTGGTGGCCGGGAACACGGTCGTGGTGAAGTCGGCCGAGGAGGCGCCCTTCGGCGTCCTGCGCGTGTGTCAGCTGCTGCAGGAGGTGCTGCCCAAGGGCGTGTTCAACCTGCTCTCGGGCATGGGCCCCGCCTGTGGGGCGCCCCTGGCCAGCCACCGCGACGTGGCCAAGGTCACCTTCACCGGCTCGGTCGAGACGGGGCGCCTGGTGTACCGCGCGGCGGCCGAGAAGCTGGTGCCGGTGACGCTCGAGCTGGGCGGCAAGAGCCCGATGATCGTGATGGCCGACGCGGATCTGGAGCGCGCGGTCGCCGGCGCCGTCAGCGGCATGCGCTTCACGCGGCAGGGGCAGAGCTGCACCGCCGCCAGCCGTATCTTCGTGCAGCGCGCCCTGCACGATGCCTTCGTGGAGCAACTCGTGGCGCGCGTGGACGCGTTGGTGATGGGCGATCCGCTCGACGAGCGCACCGACATCGGCACCATCGTGTCGCCCAGTCAGCACGCCACGGTTCAGCGCTACCTGAAGATCGGTCGCGAGGCCCCAGGCGCGACGGCGCATGCCTGCTCGCGGCTGCCCGAGGATCCCGCGCTGAAAGACGGCCTGTTCGTGCAGCCGGTCATCTTCACCGGCCTGGCCAACGATCACACGCTGTGCCGCGAAGAGATCTTCGGCCCCGTCACCTGCGTCATCGCCTTCGACACCTACGAAGAGGCCATCGCGATGGCCAACGACACCGACTTCGGACTGGCCGGCACCATCTGGACGCGCGATCTGCGCACCGCGATGGACGCGGTGAAGCGGCTGCACGCGGGCTTCGTGCAGGTGAACCAGAACCTGGTGGTCCAGCCCATGCTCAGCTACGGCGGGTTCGGGCAGTCAGGCATCGGCAAGGAGGGGTCGCTCTCGGCCATGCTGGACCACTTCACCCACAGAAAGACGATTCTGATCAGTATGTTATAGCGGCACGGTCTCGCCGCGACCGACATAGCGTCCGTCCTCCCAGCGCAGATCGTAGGGTCGCTGGGTCTGGGCCTCGGCGGCCGACAGGTAGCCGTACTCGACCAGCCGCCCCATCAGCGCGTCCATGCGATCGGCCCACCAGCGCCCGCCAAAGAGCCGTCCCCGGCGGACCATCCACGGGCCCTGCCGTGGGGCCGGCTTGAGCATCGCCAGGAACACCGCCTCGACGGGGTCGAGGGCGCGCGCGTCCTTGCCGAAGTAGAAGCGTGCGGCGGGCCCGATTCCGTACAGGTCGGGGCCGAACTCGATGCAGTTCACGTAGAGTTCGAGCACCCGATCCTTGCTGACGGCGTCGGCCATGCGATCGGCGATCAGGATCTCTTGCAGCTTGCGGGCGAGCGTCTTCTCGCGCGTCAGGAACAGGTTCTTGACGAGCTGTTGGCCCACCGTCGAGCCGCCGTAGACGAAGCGGCGCTCGGCCAGGTTGAGCCGGAGCGCGCGCCACACCAGGCCGCGGTTGATGGCGCGCGTCTCGTAGAAGTCGATCTCCTCGCTCAGATACATGGCCGCGGCCACGTAGGCCGGCAGCTCGGCCGTGGGCACGAAGCCGCTGGTGCCGGGACCGACGCGGACCGGGACGCGGCCGCTGACGCCCTCGGTGACCGTGCGGACGAAGGGCGCCTTCAGCCAGTCGACATCGGCGAGCCCCGGGGCCTGGCCGGCCACGGTCACCGGCGGCCAGGCGGGGGATCGCGCGTTCAGCGCGGTCACCTGACAGCCCACGCGGAGGCCCTCGAGGGTGAGCGTCAGGGCCTCGGGGCGGCGCAACGGGACCGTGAGATCGACGAAGGGCGCCAGGCGGCCGGTGGCCTGGACGCGGTCGTAGGGACCGAGCAGCGCCCGCGGCAGGCTGTCGAGGGCGGCCTGGCAGTCGGCGGGCTCCAGGCGCGCGTCGAGATCGACGAAGGGGTCGCCGTCGGGATCGGTCACGGTCAGCGCCACGCGGCCGGTGAGCGCGCCCACCCCGAGCCGCGCCCCATGGATGACGATGGCGTCGCTGCGGCGCGACAAGGGCAAGCGCAGCTCCACGTGGGGCACTTCGAGGGTGGCGTCGGCCACGGCCGGGGCGTCGAGGCGGGCGTCGTGCACGGCGAGGACGGCGTCGAGCTCGAAGTGCGCGTCGCGGGGATCGGTGGGCAGATCGAGATCGGTGAGCGCGACGGCGACGCGCCCCGTGGCGAAGCCGCCCGGCCTGGCGGAGAGGGGGCGCGCCGGCGGGGCGGGTGTCGGACGGACGCGTTCGAAGGCCGCGCCCAGGTCCACCCCGTCCAGCGTCAGATCCAGCGCGCGTGGCAGGCGCTCGCCCGGCTCGAACGCGGCGTCCACGCTGAACGCCCCGCCGAAGGCCTCGCCCGCCACCGAGAGCAGGCCGTCGAAGGCGACGCCGACGACGTGCTCGAGCAGCGGCTCGCGGCCCGCCTCCGTGAGGAGGCCGAGAGTCGAATCCTTCACGACGACGCGCAGATCCGGGGGGGCGGCCGGCGGAGGCGAGGGCTCGCCCGACGCGCCACCCGCGGACGTGGAGGAGGGCCAACGG
>CALBMW010000638.1 GCA_937896275.1 uncultured Myxococcales bacterium | reverse complement strand
GCCACCTGGCGGGAAGCGCTCGACACCCTCGGCGACCTGTGGAAGCGCGAGCGGATCTACACCGCAGCGCGGGCGGCCGAGGCGCGCGCCAACACCACGCTGCGCGACCGCGTGGCGCGCGGCGACGCGCTCCGTGGGGCCGAGGTCACCGATCTCTCGGCGGCGCCGGGCGACCGCACCATGCTGTGGCTCCAGGCCCCCGGCCTCGACGACGCCCACATCGGCACCGGCGATCCGGTGAGGCTTTGGTGGACGGCGCCCGACGACGAGGCCGCGCTCCGGGCGACGGTGGCCCGAGTCCGCAACGGGCTGCTGGGCGTGATGATCGACGGCGACGCCCCGGAGCGCTTGCTGGGCGGCCACTTCAACGTCGATCGCGACGATCCGATGGCGACCTTCGTGCGTGGCGACCGCGCCATCGCCGCCTTCCGCGACGCGCCCCGCGCCACGTCGATCGGCCGCCTGCGCGAGGTGCTCTTCGGCGACCTCAAGCCCGCCTTCGAGTCGCCACCGCCCTGGGCCGCGCTCGACGAGGGCCTCGATCCGTCGCAGCGTGAGGCGGTGACGCACGCCCTCGCCGCGCGCGAGGTCGCCCTGGTGCATGGCCCGCCGGGCACGGGCAAGACGAGGACGCTGGTCGAGATCGCGCGGCAGGCGGCGGCGATGGGGCAGCGCGTGCTGGCCTGCGCGATGAGCAACACGGCGGTGGACAACCTGGCCGAGCGGCTGGTGGCGGAGGGCGTCGACGTCGTGCGGCTGGGTCACCCGGCGCGCGTGGCCCCCGCCGTCGAGGGCCACTCGCTCGATCGCCTGCTCGAGGGCACCGCGGCCTTCCACCTGGCCCGCACCTGGATGGCCGAGGCCCGTCAGATGCGGCACCGCGTCGAGCAGCGCAAGGCCCGCGGGACCCTGGCCAGAAACGAGCGCGTCTCGATGTATCGCGAGGCGCGGCAGCTCGAGCAGGACGCGCGCGCGCAGCTCCGGCGCGCGCAGGAGTTGGTCGTCGATCGCAGCGCCGTGGTGTTGGCCACCGCGGCGGGCGCCGACGCCGATCTGGTGGGCGGGCGGCCCTTCGACCTGCTGGTGCTCGACGAGGCCACCCAGGCGCCCGATCCCGTCGCCCTCGTGGCCCTCCAGCGGGCCACCCGCGTGGTGATGGCCGGTGACCCCGAGCAGCTGCCTCCCACGGTGATCGACCCGGATGCGGAGCGGGCGGGCCTGGGCTCGACGGTCTTCGAGCGACTGGCGCAGCGCGCCCCCGAGGCCGTGCGCATGTTGCGCGTGCAATACCGCATGCATGCGGATCTCATGGCTTTTCCGTCCGCGACGCGGTACGGCGGGCGCCTCGTCGCGCACCCCTCGGTGGTGGCCCACGTGCTCTCGGACCTGCCTGGCGTGGCCTCCGATCCGCTGCGCCCCACGCCGTTGGTGTTGGTGGACACGGCGGGCAAGGGCTGGGATGACGAGCGGGAGGAGCCCAACGGCAGCGTCTTCAACGTGAAGCAGGGGCAGCGAACGGTGGCCGAGGTGCGGCGCATCGTCGGGCGGGGGCTGCCGCCGCGCGATCTGGCGGTCATCACCCCCTACGACGCGCAGCGACGCCGACTGAGGGCGGAGCTGGCCGACCTGCTGATCGCTGGGCTCGAGATCGGGACGGTCGATGGCTTCCAGGGGCGCGAGAAGGAGGCGGTGGTGGTCGATCTGGTCCGCAGCAACGCGGCGGGCGAGGTGGGCTTCGTGAGCGATCGCCGACGCCTCAACGTGGCCCTGACCCGCGCGCGCCGCCTGCTGGTGGTCATCGGTGACACGGCCACGCTGGGCCGCCACGCCGACTTCGCCGCGCTGCTCGAGGTCGTCGAGGCCCGGGGCACCTGGATCAGCGCCTGGACCGACGAGGCGCCCCCCTTCGCATGAGCGTACTGACGCCGGCCTTCGCCGGACTCTGGGCCGAGTTCGTCGACCCGGGGGTCGTGGCGGCGGCGCTCCCGACGCTGGCGCGGCATGGCGTGTCGGTGAATTTGGCGTGGCCGGTGGACGCCGCGGATCTTGCGCGACGGTGGGCGCTGGTCGAGGCGGCCGAGCGGGCCGGCGTGGCGGTGCACCCCTGGCTGCTCTTGCAGCGCGACGCGGGCTACTGGGCGGGCGCCGACAACGCGGTGGCCTTCGCGGTCGAGGCCATCGCCCTGACCTCCGCCTGGGTGAGGCGAGGTCACGCCCCCACCACGCTGGTGATCGATCTCGAGCCCGCCCACGATCGCGTGATGGCGCTCGAGCAGTCGCTCCGTCGCAGACCGCCGGCCCTGCGCGCCGCCTGGGACGCCCTGCGCGCGGCCCCCTCCGCGGCGCGAGTGCGCGCGGCCGAGGCCACCTACACGGCGCTCGTTCATCGGCTGCACGCCGAGGGATGGCGCGTGCACCTGACCACGCTGCCCTTCGTGGTCGATGGCGGCGGCCGCGCGGGGAGCGCGCTGCGCGACGTGCTCGGGCTGCCGGTGGACGGCCCCGACTGGGATCTGGTGACCCTGCAGGCCTATCGCACGCTCTTCGCCGACGCCGCCTGCGCCGTGCTGGGCCGGCGGGTGGGGGGGCGCGTCTACGGGCCGCACCTCGTGCACACCTACGCGGTCGACGCGCGCGCCACCTTCGGTGATCGGGCCGGCCTGGATCTGGGGTTGGTGGGCGACGGGGTCTACCCGGCCCAGATCTATACGGGTCCCGCCGATCTCGCCGCCGATCTGGGCGCGGCCCGCGCCGCCGGTCTCTCGCCTGCGCACCTGTGCGTCTACAACCTGGACGGCGTGCTGGGGCGCGGCGCGGCCGAGGACTGGCTGGCCGTCACCCCCACCGACGGGGCCCCGCGCCCGGACCGCGCCACGGGCCTCACCCGGCGTGCGATTGGGGCGGCGGGTCGGCTGGTCGCGCGCCGTCGGGGGTGATCGCGGCGCCGCGGCGTGCTACACGGTGCCATGAGCGATGCCCAAGCCACCGTCCGTCTGATGCCGCTGGTCGAGCTGCGCCGGCACCCCCTCAACGACGCGATCTACGGCGACCGGGCCGACGACGAGCTGGTGGCGCGCGTGCAGATGCACGGCATCATCCACCCGCTGCTGGTGGTCGCCGACGGCACGGTCATCAGCGGTCATCGTCGCCTCGACGCCGCGCGCCGCCTGGGCCTGGCCGCCGTGCCGGTGCTGGTGAGCCCGGTGAGCGATCCGCTCGACGTCGAGGAGCTGGTCATCGAGGCGAACCGGCAACGTGAGCCCAGCAACGAGCAGCGGGTGCGCGAGTACCAGCATCTCAAGCAGATCCGTGTGCGACGGGCCGGTCGGCCGGCGCGCCAGCGACCCGCCGCCGTGGCCGCGCAGGCCGAGATCGAGCTCGACGCCGTCGTCGCGCCCGAGCCGGAGGCGCCGCCCGCCGACGCGGCCGTGCTGGAACGCGAGGCGGGGCTCGAGGCCGCGCGGTCGTTGGGGCGCAGCCCGCGCAACATGGAGAAGGGCCTGGCGGTGGTCGAGCACATCGACGCCCTGAACCGCGGCGCCCGCCCCGACGAGGCGGCCGAGCTGCGACGGGTGCTCAACGACAAGAGCGTGACGGCAGCTTGGCGCAAGGTGCACGGCAGCCCCGAGGCGCACGCGCCGCGTCCGCCGGTGACGCGCATGCGGCGCCTGGCGACCGAGCTGAGGGCCTTCCTCGAGCTGTGCCCCGAGGACGCCCACGCCGAGGCGCTGCGCCACGCGCTCGACGTGGTCGAGGCGACCGTGGCGCTGGTGGCCGCCGAGGCGGAGGGCTGACGAGCGCCGGACTGACCGAGGGCTCGCGCCGCGCAGATCGTTTCGCGGAGCGGCCCGTTTACCCCCGCCGACGCCCGCGGTCGCGGGTGACGACATGACACGGAGGGATGAGCGATGCGCGCGGTGCAGAAGGGATGGATGGCTGGCCTGGGGCTCGTGCTCTGTGTCTGTTGGACTTGGGGGGTGGCCTGGGCGCAGGCGACCGGCGGCGTGCAGGGCCACGTGACGGACACCGCGGGCCACCCGCTCGGCGGCGTGCGCGTGCAGGTCAAGGGCAGCGGGCTCAGCGCGACCAGCGGCGGTGATGGCGCCTTCGCGCTGAGCGGCGTGCCGGTCGGGCGGCAGACGGTGGTGGCCAGCAAGGCGGGCTTCGTGGCGGCGTCGAAGAGCGTTCAGGTGGCGGCCGGTGCCGCGGTGACCCTGGACTTCGCGCTGTCCCCCGTGCGCCCGCCCGCCGACAAGCCCGCGGAGGAGAAGGAGGCGAAGGCCGAGCAGGCGCCGAGCCCGGAGCCCACGCCGAGCGCGCCACCCCCGCCGCGCCGCACCGCGGACAAGAGCCGCCGAACGCGCGGCCCGTCCCCCACGGTGAAGGGCAAGGCCGCCGGGCGCCCGATGACGATGCGCCCCACGGCGCGCCGGGCGCCGTCGCCCCGCAACCCCTTCTCGGTCTCGGG